>JBKJXT010000476.1:0-6563 GCA_046716205.1 Actinomycetota bacterium | reverse complement strand
ACCCTCGGGGGAGTACTTGATGGCGTTCTCGATCAGGTTGCACAGGATGCGGTGAACGGTTTCCTCGTGAGCGAACGCCGACCGCAGCCCAGGCTGGACCTCGACGGTCAGCTCGCGCGACCCCAGGCGGCTCTGCAGCGTCTCGGTGACACTGCCGATGCTCATGGAGACATCGATCGTGCTTAGCACGGGCAGCGCCTGCGACTCCACCTTCGACGCCAAGAGCAGGTCTTCGATCAGCACCCGCAGACGCTCGCTCTGACGGTCGATCACTTGAAGCAGCTGGTCTCGCGTCGCGCCGTCGTCCGCCATCCGCAGGATGGTCTTGACCGACCCCTGGATCGACGTCAACGGCGTGCGCAACTCGTGGGACACCGTCGCGACGAAGTCGTCCTTCATCTTGTTCAGCTGTGTCTGGCTCACCAACGATTCCTGGAGCGCCGACATCAGGCGCGCGTTCTGCAGCGAAACGCTTGCGTGGTTGACGAGCATCTCGAATAGCTCGAGGTCGGCCGCGTCGAAGGTCGTGACTTCGCCCAGCCGGTTGGCGACGAGCACGATCCCCGTGATGCCGTCTTCGCCACGCAGTGGAGCGATCAGTGCGTCGCGCATCGAGCGCTCCTCGAAGTACTGATGCAGGCGCTCGTTGCGGATCGGCTTGGCCAGCAGGACGCCCTGCTGCTCGGACGTGACGCGCGCCCAGACCCCTTCGCGAGGATCCAGCTCGACCTGCACGAGCATCTCGGATCCGTCACCGGGTCCCAGCGTCGTGCGCAGCGCGGGGTTGTCGCCGGAGGGGAGCAAGACGATCTCGGCGACTTCTGCCCTGAACATCTGCCGTGCGCGATCCAGCAGGGCCAGCATCGCCGGCTCGATCTCACGCGACTCCTGAACCGCGCGCGCCGCTTCGTTCATCTCCTGCAGGCGGCGGTGCTGTTGACGCTGTGAGTTGTATGCCCGGTAGGCGAAGATGAGCATCCCCGTTGGCACGACCAGCAGCCATGCGGCCCAGGACTGCGTACGGATCGTGGCAACTGCGACCAGGGCGAGGCTTGCATTGGTGATCGTTCCGATCAGTCCGAGGCTCAACACCTTCGGGAACATCCGCAGCTGAAGCTCTCCTTCGGCCAGCGAGATCGCCGCCACCACGCTCAGGACGCCGACGACGATCGAGATGGAGGTTGCCAGCAGGGTGGCGCCCGCCTCTGCGCCGGATAGCAGTCCGCCGGCCGCAGTCACGGCGCGGAAGATCACGCATGCCACGATCGTGTCCAGCGTGAGGTGGATGGCGTTGAACGTGAGCTTGACGGGGCGCTGACGCCGCTTGAACGCAAGAGCCGTCGTCGCACCGATGATCTGGGCGGTGATCAGCCAGATCGGCGGCGCGAAGAACAGACCGAGCACCAACGGGATCTCACTCAGCGAGAACGTCTCTGAGTCACGCCGGAACTGCACGTGGATGACGTAGACCTCGGTGAGGTAGAACAGTCCTGCAAGAGCCAGCCAGGGGATCCTTATCGTGTCGATCGCCGGCGCGCGGACGAGGCCCGCTGCCACGATCGCCACTCCAGCAGCCGCGGCGAGGACGACGGTGAGGAGCCACACTCGAGTCTCAGCATGGGATCTCTTCTGCCTTTCGTCTCCGGGATTCGCCATGTCCAGTTACCTGTTCTCGCGATGGGTGGGTTAGGCGTCCACAACGGTCTCGCCATGGTGGTCATCGCCCCACCGGCTCGACGACCAGCTCGTCCCACTCCAGCTCGTGCCCGACCAGCTCGTCCCACTCCAGCTCGTGCCCGACCAACTCGTACCGCTCCAGCTCGTACCGCTCCAGCTCGTGCCCGACCAGCTCGTGCCGCTCCACGTCGTGCCCGACCAGCTCGTACCGCTCCACGTCGTGCCCGACCAGGTGGTTCCGCTCCACGTCGTGCCGCACCAGCAGCCGCCACTCCAGGTCGTACCGTTCCAGTCGCCCCCAGACCAACTCGTGCCGCCCCAACTCGTGCCGCTCCAGGTCGTGCCGCTCCATGCGTTGCCGAAGATGTCCTGCTCGCCGACCAGATCCACACCGTTGTTGGTCAGGTGCGAGGAGCCTCTGGATGCCTCGAGGGAGCCGGTGCCGCTGGATGCCGGCCACGTCTGCGTATAGTTCGGCGTCGGCGCCGCCGCGGCCGCCTTCAGGTTGATCAGACCGGACCCCTGAGCCACCGTGTCGGCGGCTGGAAGCGGGGAGGCGCTCAGCATCAGAAGGCGCTTGACTTGGTCCGGGGTTAGGGTCGGTCGCTGCGAGAGCAGGAGGGCCGCTGCGCCCGACACGATCGCCGTTGCCTGCGATGTACCGCTCCCGCGGAAGAACCTGCTGTTGATCCGTCCCAGCGGGTATTGCGCGTCGATGAACGAGCCGGGCACTCTGAGGCTCTGCAGCGACTTGCCTGGGGCCACGACGTCGGGGTTGCGGGTTCCATCCCCCCTGCTGGACCAGTCCGGGATCGTGTCGTCGTCGGTGGCGAAGGTGCCGCGCGTGTCGTCGGCACCGACGGCGAGAACGTAGGGGTTGTAGGCGGGGTTGTTGAGCTTGGCCGTGCCGTATCCGCTGTTGCCGGCTGCGACGACCACGACGATGCCCTTGCGCCATGCGACTTCAGCCGCGTACGACAGCGGGTCGAGCTGGTAGTCCTGCACGCCGTCGGTGCCGAACGAGAGGTTCAGGACTCGGACGTTCATGCCGTTGTCGTTGCGGTGCTGCACGACCCAGTCGATCGCAGCGATGACCTGCGAGACATCCGTCGCGCCGTCGGCCTGCGCGACCTTAACGCTGAGGATCCGTGAGTCGGGAGCAACACCGACGAACCTGTCGTGGTTGGTGTAGTCGGACGTGGACGAAACGTTGTCGCCCTTGCCCGCGATGAGGCCCGCCATGTGCGTGCCGTGCCCGAAGGTGTCGAGATACCGAACGTTGTCGGACTGCGATTCGAACGAGAGGTCCGGGCCGTTGATGATCTTGCCCGGCGTGGTGAGACCGTTGACGTTGATGACGCCGGAGTCGATCAGCGCAACGTCGACGCCCTGGCCTGTGATGCCGTTGCGCCAGACGTCGTGCGCTTTGATCGACTTCGTCACGTTGTAGATGGATCCGGTGTCGGACGCGCCGTCGAAGCCGTCCACGCTATGGAGCAGCTTCACCGAGGCATCCGGGGTGACGGCACGGACGTTCGGTAGCAAGATGACCTCGTCGACCGCATCGACCGGAACGACGGCCTTGTAGCCGTCGATGATGCCGAGTCGCATCCCGATCCGGCCCCCGAGGCGTTGGACCTCAACGGCCGTGGCGCCGTTCGCGCCGGGCTCTTCGCGGATGATCAGGGAGACGAAACGAGCCTGGGAGCTCACAACCGCCGCCGCTGCGGTCAGGAGCAATGCGATCGTGGCGACGCCGGCAGCCAGTCGTCGAGGCGACCATGGGGTCGACGTGATCTCGTACGCGTGGTTTGTCATCCCTGTTCTCCTCCGAAGCACGCGTGTCGCTTTTTAACGCAACCTTCTCCGCCCATAGAGAATCGGCTCAAGCTTGTAGACAGGCGATAGGCTGCCTGGATGGTTTTCGTAGATATCTGGGACTACATCTTCTAGTGCTTCGCTGACTAGGTATTTCGAGACTCGTCTATAAGGCATCGCTTTCTCGTACACTTCAGGCAACCGAGACCTCACGACGGCTGGATCTATCTCATGAGCGCTGACGAAACGCAGTTCGGGCCCAACTCGTGGCTGATCGACGAGATGTTCGAGCAGTTCCAGTCGGACCCGTCCTCGGTCAGCGAGAGCTGGCAAGAGTTCTTCGCCGATTACCGGCCTGGGCCCAACGGAGGTCCGGCCGCACCGGCCGCTCCGCCTGCAGCCCCCGAGGTTGCGAAGGAAGCCCCCGAGGTTGCGAAGGAGGAGCCGGCAGACGGTGCGCAGGTGATGCGCGGGCCCGACGCGGCGGTCGTCAAGCACATGGAGGCCTCCCTCGGCGTGCCGACGGCGACGAGCATCCGGATCGTCCCCGCGAAGCTGCTCGAGGTGAATCGGAACATCCTCAATCGCCAGCTGGCGCGCTCCCGAGGCGCGAAGGTGAGCTTCACGCACCTGATCGGTTTCGCGGTGGCTCGGGCCCTCGGCGGGATGCCTGGGATGCGCGTCACCTACGCACCGCGATCCGGCAAGCCGCACCTGGTGCGCAACGACCACGTCAATCTCGGGCTCGCGATCGACGTCAAGCGTCCGGACGGCACGAGGACCCTGCTCGTGCCCAACCTCAAGTCCGCGGACACGCTCGATTTCGCCCGGTTCTTTACGGTCTACGAAGATCTCATCAAGCGCACGATGGCGAACAAGCTCACGCCCGACGACTTCGCCGGCACGACCGCCACGCTCACGAACCCGGGAACGATCGGCACGGTCATGAGTGTGCCTCGCTTGATGGCTGGCCAGGCGGTGATCGTCGGCGTCGGCGCCATCGGGTACCCCGCCGAGTACCACGGCGCGGATCCGCGCACGCTGGCGGACATCGGCGTGGGCAAGGTCATCACGGTCACGAGCACCTACGACCACCGCGTCATCCAAGGCGCCGAATCGGGCGACTTCCTCCGTCGCGTGCACGATCTGCTGATCGGCGAGGACGACTTCTACGAGGAGATCTTCCGCGCGATGGGCGTCCCATACGTGCCGGTACGCTGGCGACGCGACACGAAGCCCGGGGCCGACTCGATCGAGGCGGACGAGAAGCAGGCCCGCGTGCTGCAGCTCATCAACCTGTATCGGGTCCGCGGGCACCTGATCGCGCCGTTGGATCCGTTGCAGTCGGAACCGCCGACGATGCATCCCGAGCTCGATCCTGCGAACTACGGCTTCACGATCTGGGATCTCGACCGCGAGTTCGTGACCGGCGGACTCGCCGGCCGCCGGCGCGCGAACCTCGGCGACATCCTCGGCATCCTGCGCGACTCGTACTGCCGGACCGCGACGGTCGAGTACATGCACATCCAGGAGCCGGACCAGAAGCAATGGATCCAGGATCGCGTCGAAGGCGTCGCGACCGAGCTCGGTGAACACGATCACCGCCAGATCCTTCGCAAGCTGAACGAGGGAGAAGCATTCGAGCGCTTCCTCCATCAGAAGTACGTCGGCCACAAACGGTTCTCGCTGGAAGGTGCCGAGTCCTTGATCCCGATGCTCGACGCTCTGCTCGACGACGCCGCCGATGCCGGCCTCGCGGAATGCGTGATCGGGATGAGTCACCGCGGGCGTCTCAACGTGCTGGCGAACACGCTGAAAAAGTCGTATTCCCAGATCTTCCGCGAGTTCGAGGGGGACATCGACCCCGACAAGCCCCAGGGCGGCGGCGACGTCAAGTACCACCTCGGCGCGACGGGGATGCACACGTCGCGCTCCGGCGCGCAGCTCGCGTTGACGCTGGCGTCCAACCCGTCGCACCTCGAGGCGGTCGATCCCGTGGTCGAAGGGATGGTGCGCGCCAAGCAGGATGCGTTCGATCGCGGCGCGGCGTATCCGGTGCTCCCGCTGTTGATCCACGGCGATGCCGCCTTCGCAGGCCAAGGCGTCGTTGCCGAGACGCTGAACCTCAGCCAGCTTCACGGATACCGCACGGGCGGCACGGTTCATGTGATCGTGAACAACCAGCTCGGGTTCACCACCTCGTGGTCCGCGGCGCGCTCGTCCACGTACGCGAGCGACGTGGCGAAGATGGTGCAGGCCCCGATCTTCCACGTGAACGGCGACGATCCGGAGGCGTGCGTGCGCGTGGCGCGCCTGGCGCTCGCGTTCCGCCAGACGTTCAACAAGGACGTCGTCGTGGACATGCTCTGCTACCGGCGATGGGGCCACAACGAGGGCGACGATCCCTCGATGACGCAGCCTCTGATGTATGCGCGCATAAAGAACCGCCGCAGCGTCCGCAAGTTGTACACCGAAGCACTGGTGAACAGAGGCGACCTGTCGCTGGAGGAGGCCGAAGCCGTCCTGGACGAGTTCCAAGGCGAACTCAAGCGAGCGTTCGAGGAGACACGCCAGCCTTCGGTCGCCCCCGCCATCGAATGGAAGCGTCCCGAGCCGCTGGCCGGCGCGCCCGTCGTGCCGACGGGGGTACCGCAAGAGGACCTGCAGAGGATCCTCGACACGCTGACGAGCGGGCCGGACGGGTTCAACATCCACTCCAGACTGGTGAAGACGCTCGAACAGCGACGGGCATCGTTGAGCGCCGGCACGGTGGACTGGGCGACCGGCGAGCTGCTCGCGTTCGGCGCGCTGCTGCTGGAGGGTACGACGGTCCGCTTGTCCGGCGAAGATTCCCGGCGCGGCACGTTCAGCCAGCGGCACTCGGTTCTCGTCGATGCATCGACGGGGGTCGAGTATCTCCCGCTGCAGCACCTCGAGGGCTCGCGCGGCAAGTTCTTCGCCTACGACTCCCTGCTCAGCGAGTTCGCGGTGGTCGGCTTCGAGTACGGCTACAGCGTGTCGGCGCCGGATGCGCTGGTGTGCTGGGAGGCGCAGTTCGGCGACTTCGT
>JBKJXT010000475.1:0-2979 GCA_046716205.1 Actinomycetota bacterium | reverse complement strand
CAATTACGTCTTTCACCAAGACCTTGGCAACGCGAAGGGTGTCGGAGCACGCTTTCAGGGCTTGACGAAAGGCTCGGTCCGGATCACCCCTTCCACCGCAGCCTCCGCCGAAGCGGACGATAAGGTTCTGGATGTCGATATCACGGGTTCATCCCGGCAGCTCGTGCTGTACGTGAGCAGCGCCTTGAAATACACGACCGGCAAGATGACGTTGCCCGACCGAGTGAAGGCGACCATCGACGCGGGGGAGATCCGATTCAGTGTCCTGCCCGAGTCGTCAGGGGACGTCACGGCGATCGGGCTGACCATGGGCGCAAGCGGGGGGGAGAAATATTTCGGCCCGGTCACGGGGATCAGAGCGACCGTCTCGAACCTCTCGCCCGGAACCACGTTCGTCGGCTCTTCAACGGAAAGCAGCGTCAACCTGTCCCTCACTGCGGGAAGGGTGATCAACTCCATCGACGTCGGGATGTCCGACGGCAACGTGACGGACTGGACGGACGAAGTGCCCGCGGGGAAGGACGGCGTTGTTCTTCACGACGACGGTGCGTTCTCAGTTCACATTCACCTTACGAACGTGACCTCCATAAACGCGTCGAAAAACACGTACGACTGCGGCGGCACATGCTCCTCAATCGCCTTCGACATCCATCGCAGTCAGCGTCATGACCTGATCGTCGATATCAAGGCGATCACGGTCTATAGACTCGGGAACGTCGATTACCCAATCGTTGAATCGACGTACTTTACCCAGAGCAACTCGCCAAGAGACGTCGCGCTCGTCGTCACGATGAAGACGAAGCGCGTGACCATCCCTGGCTTCACAAGCGACGTCTTCGCCGGCATGACCCTGGTCTACGACGCTGGTGAAACCTCGGGCTTAACGAGGTTGACGAAAGACGACGGGATCGGCGGCCGGACGTACCTCAACGTGGCTTCGCTTCCGGCGACGGTCTTACCGGGCCATGCGCTTGAGATGTGCGTGTACAAGGACAACACCTGCGATCGCCCGTACGACGTGTCGACCGCGAAGATGTCAGCGTGGGTAAAGGCGGCGACTTCGATCATGATCCACAGCCTCGAGGTGTGCAACAACGCCGGATGCAGCGACGGCATTTTCGCCCGAGCCTTAGAGGGCCGCTACATAGACGTCACGTACGAACAGATCGCCGGCACCTTCTACGACGACCGCTACGTCTATTTGGGCACCAACGGCTATGGCGTGAAAGGCACGCTCTGGTTGAACGAGCCGGGAAACCCGGAATGGCTTGATATGTATTTCGATAACGTGTGGACGGCCGGGCGGCAGATCCACCTCGCCGGCTTTGTACCGGTCAGCACAAGCTCGTATGGCACGATGTCGTGCGGGGGGTCCCGTACGCGCTTCGAGCTTTACGGGGTGGACATCACGGGTCCGGTGTGCTTCTTCGTGGCGTGATCCGATCGTGCGGCGGTTTTTCAACATCGCCCCGAAGCGGCGCTCGTCGAGGCATTGAAGCGCCGCGGGATCCCCGAGCAGATCTTGACCACAACGGTACGACACAATTAGCTCCGGGAGATTGCGTCGTTGCGATCCAAGAAATTGGCACGACACAAACTCCGGGACAAAGGGCTCCTTCGGCGAGCCGTTCCTTCGAGCACCGTCGGCCACTGCCGTTATCGCGAGGACCTGCCAACCACTCTCAGGCAGCAGCCGCCCTGACCCGCGTCTTCAGGCGATCCGTGCGGTTCACACAACGTTCCGTCAGGTCCACCGATGCGAATCGCGTCCTGCGGCGCTGGTCAGATCCCGGATCACGTGGCCGCCGCGGTCAATCGAGATCCTTCAGTACGTGCGGATCCGAGGCGAAGTGCTGTCGATGCCCGACGCGTAGGCTTCGGGCGGGCCCATGGAAGTGATCGCAAAGCGCTGCATGCGCGACCCAGGGGTCCACGCTTGCGTAGCGCCTGTCTGTGCTTCCCAGGGGAGCCGAACGCTTGAAGTGACGACCGCACGCGTAACGTCGTGGCGCATCTCCCCGCAAACCGGAAGGAAATGTCTGGCGGTTTTCGATCCGATGGGCACAATGGTGCCGACCGATACGGAGGAGGCTCGATGCTGAAACGACTGTTGCTCGTGGGCGGAGCGATTTCGATGATCCTGGCGATCGCGGTACCGGCGAACGCAGGCCACTCGTGGGAGAACTACCACTGGGCGCGCTCTGCGAACCCATTCACCGTCACCCTCGTGGACAGTCTCGACGCGACCTGGGACGCGTACCTCCCACCGGTCTCTTCGGACTGGTCGCAATCACAGGTCCTGGACACCACGATCACCGCCGGCGCATCTGATCTGATCACGCGCACCGCGTGCGCGGCGATCGCGGGCAAGGTCGTGAACTGCAACGCCAACTACGGCCCGAACCTCTGGCTCGGTCTCGCGACGGTGTGGCTCAGCGGCGGTCACATCACGCAGGGCACCGTGCAGGTGAACGACTTCTACTTCGCGCAGGCGCAGTACAACAACACCGCAGAGCGTCGGCACGTGTTGTGCCAGGAGGTTGGCCACACGTTCGGTCTCGGTCACCAGAGCGAGAACGGCGACTCACTGAACACCTGTATGGACTACTACAACAACACAAGTAACGCCGACACGAAGAGCACGACCCCGAACCAGCACGACTACGACCAGCTCGCGCAGATCTACTCGCACGTCGACGGCTCCGGCGGCGGCGGGGGCGGCAACGGCGGCTGCAGGGGCGGTCCCAAGAAGTGCGGGACCGCGCGCCACGGCCACACGCATGACCACAGGATCGTCACTCAGCAGGGCGACGTGACGATCATCCAGTTCATCTACTGGATCTAACGAGCGAGTAACCAAGAGCCCGGCGCACGCGCGCCGGGCACTTCACGTCGCGCCCCAACCCATTTGCTGCGTTCTGACCGCATGCGAGTTTTTCCGTATACAAAACGACGCCAGGCGATCAGCGCGCCAGGCGA
>JBKJXT010000474.1:0-7453 GCA_046716205.1 Actinomycetota bacterium | reverse complement strand
CCCGAATCGAGCGGCGAGCGGCAGGAGCCGTTTCGGGCCGCTCCCCCCAACAACGATCCGCGGACCCGGTGTCGGTCGCGGCGCGATCACCGCGCCGTCCAGTCGGAAGAACCTGCCCTCGAAGGTGGTCGCCGAGCGCGCGCGCAGCAGCCGCGTTGCAACCTCGAGGCCCTCTTCCAGCCGCGCGATGCGCGTCGGAACGTCGCCCAGCGTGTAGCCGAACATACGGTGCTCGCGCTCCATCCAGCCGGCACCCAAGCCGAGGTCCATCCGGCCGCCGCTGAGCTCATCCAGCGCCGCCGCTTGGCGCGCGAGCATGACCGGGTCCCGGAACGACACCGGCGCCACCAGCGGCCCGAACCTGATGCGTTGGGTATGGTCGGCGACCCACGCGAGCGAGGTGATCATCTCCAGCGAGTCGCCGTCTGGGGGCGCGCCGGATACGAAGTGGTCCGAGCGGTAGAGCCCCGCGAAGCCGAGCTGCTCGACCTCGGTCACGATGCGCTTCCACCGAGGCCAGTCGAGGCCCATCTGCCCTTCGATCATGATCGAGAGATCCATGACGCCGCACCCTACCCCGCCGCAAACCCACTATCCTCTGCGCGAACGAAGGGGGCAGGATGAGTGAAGACGTGACGCGCGTGCGCGCCGAGATAGACGCAGAGATCGATGGCAAGACGGTGCTCGAACTGATGGAGCGCAACGCCACCCAGTTCGGGTCGCGGCCGGCGCTGGCTTGGCGCGACGGTGAGGTCTGGAAGACCGCCACCTGGGCCGAGTACCGCCAGCAGGCGATCGACGCGGGGATGGGGATGCGGGCGCTTGGCGCGGGCCACGGCGACTTCATCGCCATCATGACGCGCAACATCCCACAGCATGTCATCGCGGACGTGGGCGCGGGATACGCGGCCGCAACCGGGGTCAGCGTCTACAACACGCTCGCGGCCGACCAGATCCAGTACATCGCCTCCAACTGTGGCGCGAAGATCGCCGTGGTGGAGAACCGCGACTTCATGAAGCGGTGGGAAGAGGTGCGGTCACAACTGCCCGACCTGACCCACATCGTCATGATCGAGGACGCCGATGACTTCCGCCACGTCGATGGCGTGCTGTCGTGGGACGAGCTTCTGGAGAATGGCCGCGCGGCGATGGCTGCGGATCCGGGGATGCTTAAGGCATCGATGGCCGAGTTGACGCCGGAGGACCCTGCGACACTCGTATACACCTCGGGCACCACCGGACCACCCAAGGGCGTCGTCATCACGCACCGGAACGTGCGGTGGATGATGACGTCGATCATGCGGCACCTTCGGCTGCCGATGCACATGACGGCGGTGTCCTATCTGCCGCTCGCGCACGTCGCCGAGCGCGCCGTCAGCCACGCGGGCATCATCGAGCGCGCCGGCACCGCATACTTCTGCCCCGAGCTCACCGAGGCCCTGGATGTCGCGAAGGTCGCGCGGCCGTACCTGTTCCTCGGGGTTCCGCGCGTGTGGGAGAAGGCGCGCACCGGCATCATCGCGGGCGTCGCGGCCGAGTCGTCGCCCGTCCGCCGCGCCCTGGCCCAGCAAGCGATCGACGTATCCCTGCGAGCCGTCCGTGCGACTCGGGAAGGGTCGCCGCTGGCCACGCCGCTCGGCCTGACGAAGACCGCGTTCGACCGGGTCGTGTTCTCGAAGATCCGCGCGAAGATGGGGTTGGATCAAACCAAGATCGCGCTGACCGGTTCCGCGCCGTGCGCCGAGCACGTCCACGAGTTCTTCAGCGCCATCGGCTTGCCGCTGCACGACACGTGGGGCATGACCGAGCTCACCCTCGTCGCGACGATCCACCAGCCCGGGAAGCCCAAGATCGGAACGGTCGGCGTGGCGATCCCGGGGGTCGAGATCAAGATCGCAGAGGACGGCGAGATCTTGGCGCGCGGCGGGAACGTCACCCGCGGGTACTTCAAGCGTCCGGCGGAGACAGCGGAGACATACGACGCCGACGGCTGGGTGCACTCCGGTGACCTCGGCTCGCTCGACGCCGACGGCCACCTCATCATCACCGGCCGCAAGAAAGAGATCATCATCACGGCGGGAGGCAAGAACATCTCGCCGGCGAACATCGAGGCGCTCATCAAACGCCATCCGTTGATCGCGCAGGCGTGTGTCGTGGGTGACGCGAGGCCATACCTGACGGCGCTGATCGTGCTGGACGGCGAAGCGCTTCCGGGGTGGGCCAAGGCGGAAGGGGTGAAGCTCGGCGAGGTCAGCTCGCTGGCGCAGGACGAGCGCGTGCGCGCCGAGGTGCAGGCGGCGGTGGACGATGCGAACCGATCGCTGTCGAAGGTGGAGTCGATCAAACGGTTCACGATCCTGCCGTCGGAATGGACGGCGGAATCGGGCGAGCTGACGCCGAGCCTGAAGGTGAAGCGCAACGTCATCCGAGAGCGGTACGCCGCCGACATCGAAGAGCTTTACATCTAGCGACTCCGGACGTGACCAACCTCATCGTGGTGAGCGGCGCGCCCGCCACAGGGAAGAGCACAGTGGCTATCGCGGTCGCGGGCGCGCTGGGATGGCCGTTGATCATGAAGGACACCATCAAAGAGGCCCTCGGCGGGGTACTCGGTGCCGTGGATCTCGAGGCCTCGCGACGCCTTGGGGCGGCAACCTATGAGGTCATGTACTCGATCGCCGCGCGCACGCCGCTCGCTGTGTTGGAGTCGAACTTCGCACCTTCGGCCCGCGAGCGGCTGCTCGGCCTTCATCCGGCACCTGTCGAGATCTTCTGCCATTGCGCGCCGGAGACCGCGATGAGCAGGTACCGGGCGCGCCACCGCGCGCCCGTCCACTTCGATGACGACATGCTGGATGACATCGGGGAGCGCCTCGCCGTGCAGGAGCCACTCGCCTTGGGCGGCGCGCTGCTGCGGGTCGATACAACCTGCGATGTGGATATGACGTCGGTGGTTTCCTGGGTCAAGCAAGCGATCGCCTGAATCCTCGCCTACACCTGAGCGAGGCGTCGTCGTACGGTTTTCATACGGGATTTTGCTCACTGGTGAGCGTCATCCCGTAACAGAACCGGGGCGGCGGGATCAGGGGGTCGGTTCGGCGAGTTTCGGTTTCGCGCCGCTGCGCGCCGCTCGGTTCAAGGCGTTCAGGAATGCGCGCGCGCTCGCCTCGACGATGTCGGTCGCCAAGCCGCGCCCGCTGTATTTCTCACCCTCCATCTCCAACTGCACGCTCACGTCGCCCAGCGCTTCGGCACCGCCGGTCACCGCTGCGATATTGAACGCCGCGAGGCGCGCCTCGACGCCGGTCGCCCGCATGATCGCGCCGTACACGGCGTCGACCATCCCGTCACCCATGGCGCTCTCGGTCGACTCGACGCCGTTCACCGAGACCCGCACCGTAGCCGTCGGGGCCAGATGCGTGCCGCCGGCCACCTGCAGCGAGACGAGCCGATACACCTCTTCGACCGCCTGGAACTCGTCGGCGACGATGGCCTCCAGGTCCTTGTCGGTGATCTGGATCTTGCGGTCGACGAGCTCCTTGAACCGAGTGAAGGCCCGGTTGATCGCCTCCTTGTCGAGCTGGAAACCCATCTCCTCCAGCGTCTTGGAGAATGCGTGCCGCCCCGAGTGCTTGCCCAGAACGATCTTGCCGCCCTCCACGCCTATCTCTTCTGCGGTGATGATCTCGTAGGTCAGGCGGTCCTGCAGCACGCCATGCTGGTGGATGCCCGACTCGTGCGCGAACGCGTTCTCGCCCACGATCGCCTTGTTCCGCTGCACCTGGTAGCCGGTCAGCAGCGTCACCAGGCGCGACGTGCGCGCGATCTCTCGCGTGTTGATGCCGGTCTCCACCTCGAGCAGATCGCGGCGTGTCTTGATGCCCATGACGACCTCTTCGAGCGAGCAGTTCCCGGCGCGCTCACCGATCCCGTTGACGGCGACCTCGACCTGGCGCGCGCCGTTGCGCACCGCTTCCAGCGAGTTCGCGACGGCCAGCCCGAGGTCGTTGTGACAGTGCACGCTCACGATCGCGTCGGCGAGGCGCGGGACGTTCTCGTAGCACGCGCGGATCATCGCGCCGAAGTCGTAGGGGATCGCGTAGCCGACGGTGTCGGGGATGTTGATCGTCGTCGCGCCGGCAGCGACCACCGCCTCGATGATGCGGAACAGGAACTCCCAGTCGGTGCGGGTGGCGTCCTGGGGTGAGAACTCGACGTCCTGGCAGTAGGACTTGGCGCGCTCCACGCCCGCCACGGCCTGCGCGATGATCTCGTCCTCCGTGGCGTTGAGCATGTACTTGCGATGGATGTCGCTGGTCGACAGGAAGACGTGGATCCGGTGCTTGGGGGCGTGGCGGACAGCCTCCCAGCATCGGTCGATGTCGAGGTCCATCGCGCGGGCGAGGCCGGCGATCGTTGGGCCCTTGACCGTCTCGGCGATGTTCTTGACCGCCTCGAAGTCGCCGATGGAGGTCTGCGGGAAGCCGGCCTCGATGATGTCCACGCCCAGGCGGTTGAGCTGCTCGGCGATCTCGAGCTTCTCCTTGGTGTTGAGATTGATGCCGGGAGATTGTTCGCCGTCGCGCAGCGTCGTGTCGAAGATGACCACCCGATCCATCGTTGCCTCCCGTCGTGATTGCGTGACAAATGAAAAACCTCCCGCAGGGCGAGAGGTTGGCGCGCGTCCCGGCCGAGCCGGCGCGCGCTATCTGAGAAGCAGGTTCGTGAACATGTTGGGCGGCAGTCTGCCAGCCGCGCGCCGACCCGTCAACAGATTCCTCGTGGTCAGTCCAGGATGATGAAGTGCGCGTCCTTGGCGCCGCTCCCCTGC
The DNA here is from genome assembly GCA_046716205.1 of Actinomycetota bacterium. GTDB lineage: Bacteria > Actinomycetota > AC-67 > AC-67 > AC-67 > JBKJXT01. Next base: position 2,622 of record JBKJXT010000474.1, on the reverse strand, counting down.
GCCAGCTCATCGAGCACCTCGTTGCTCATCTGCTGGTCGACCGTCAACGCCATCAGGGCCTCGCCGCCACGCTCCCGGCGACCCACGCGCATGTCCGCGATGTTGATCCCGCGCCCGCCGAGGATCGTTCCGATAGCACCGATCACGCCGGGGCGGTCGTCGTACCGCAGGAAGCACATGAACCGCCCCGGCGGCATGTCGATCGCGAAGTCGTCGATGCCGGTGATCCGCTCCTCGTCGTGCGCGCCGGCCACGGTTCCACTGACCGCCGTGCCGCCATCCCCGCGGACGACGACCTCGTTCACGTACGAGCGTCCCGCCGACGACTTCGTCTCGGTGTACTCGATGCCGCGCTCGCTGGCCATCAGCGGCGCGTTGACGAACGTCACCGGTTCGGTCACAACCGCGCCGAGCGCGCCCTTCAGCACACTCAGCGTCAGCACGCGCGTGTCCTCGGCTGCGATCTGACCGGTGTAGTCGATCGTGATGTGCGAGACCCCTTGCCCGCCGATCGCGGTGAAGATACGACCGAGCTTCTCGGCCAGCGGTAGGAAAGGCCGGACCACCTCCGAAAGCTCGCGGCCGACGTCTACGTTGACCGCGTACTGCGCAAGCTCCCCGCGCAACGCGAGAGAGACCTGCTCCGCGATCGTGGTCCCTGCTTTGTCCTGCGCTTCGACGGTCGACGCGCCAAGGTGCGGCGTCACGACCACTTCAGCGAGGTCGAACAGCGGAGACGATGTGGTCGGCTCCTCGGCGAAGACGTCGATCGCCGCGCCTCCGAACCGCCCCGCGCGGATCGCTTCGGCGAGCGCCGCCTCGTCCACGATGCCTCCGCGCGCCGTGTTGATCAGGCGCGCATCCGGCTTGCACAACGCCAGCTCCTTCGCGCCGATCAGCTCGGTGGTTTCAGCGGTCTTGGGCAGGTGGATCGTGATGAAGTCGGCCTCTGCGAGCGCCTCTTCGAGCGAGAGCAACTCGACGCCCATCTGCGCTGCGCGCTGCTTACTGACGAAGGGATCCCACGCGACCAAGCGCATCCCGAACGCCGACGCTCGCTGGGCCACCAGGGTCCCGATCCTGCCGAGGCCCAGGATCACCAACGTCTTGCCGTGCAGCTCGACCCCGGCGAACGACTTGCGATCCCACGACCCCCCCTTCAGCGACGCGTTCGCGGCGGGGACCTTGCGCGCCTGCGACAGCATCAGGGCCATCGCGTGCTCGGCGGCGCTGAGGTTGTTCGACTGGGGCGCGTTAACCACGAGGATCCCGGCGCGCGTGGCAGCGTCGACGTCCACGTTGTCGACGCCGATCCCGGCGCGGCCGATGACCTTCAGCGAGCGCGCCTTCTCCAGCAGCTCGGCGTCCGCCTTCGTTGCCGAGCGCACGATCAGCGCGTCGTAGTCTCCGATGCGGGCGAGCAGCTCGTCGCGCGACAACGACACCTCGACGTCAACCTCGTGACCCTCCGCCCGGAGGCGCTCGACGCCCGATGCAGCGATCTCTTCGGCGACGAGGACCTTCATCGGGTCGCGAACACCTCTTCGGCAGCGGCGACCGCATCGCCGCGCTTCACTGGGTAGCCGAGCTCGTCCAGTGCCATCTCGAGCACGGCCAGCGCCTGCAGGATCTCCGGCCGCTCGAGGTAGCCGATGTGGCCGATGCGGAAGATCTTGCCCTTCAGCTTGTCCTGGCCAGGCGCGAAGATGATCCCGTACTTCGAGCGGATGAGCTTCGTCAGCGCATCGCCGTCGATACCGTCGGGACACTTGACCGCCGTCACGCACACCGCGCGCTCGAGATCCTCACCGTAGAGCTCCAGACCTAGCGCCTGCACGCCGGCCTTCACCGCTTTGGACAGGATCGCGTGGCGCGCGAAGGCGTTCTCGAGACCCTCCTCGCGCAACAGGCCAAGCGCGGCGGCCAGGCCGAGGTAGAGGTGGACGGCAGGCGTGTACGGGGTCTCTGGGTCGGCCTTCTTCGCCGAGGCGCGCACCGGCGTCCAGTCCCAGTAGAAGCGCGGGCACTTCGCGTTCTCGTGTGCCTTCCACGCGGCGTCGCTGACGGCGATGAACGCGAGCCCCGGAGACGCCATGAGCGCCTTCTGGCTCCCGCCGATCGCGACGTCGATGCCCCACGCGTCGACCTTCAGCGGCGTGCCGCCGACGCCGGAGATCGAGTCCACGATGAACAGCGCCGGATGGTCGCGCACGACGCGGGCGATCGACTCGATGTCGTTGACCACCCCGGTAGAGGTCTCCGAGTGTTGGATGAGCACACCCTTGATGTCGGGCTCGAGTGCCGCGGCGACGTCGTCTGCCTTCGCCGTCTTGCCCCAGTCGTACTCGAGGTACTTCACGTCGAGGCCGTACGCATCGCAGATGATCTTGAACCGCTGGCCGAAGTTGCCCACGCTCACCACGAGAACCCGGTCGCCCGGCGAGAAACAGTTCACGACGGCGCTCTCCATGCCGCCGGAGCCGCTGCACGTGAACGTCACGATGTCGTTCTTCGTCTCGAACACCCACTGCAGGCCTTCGTTGACCTGACGGAGCGCGTCTCCGAAACCGGGACCGCGGTGATACACGATCGGCGCACCCTGGGCGAGCAGCACCTCCGGCG
>JBKJXT010000473.1:0-3827 GCA_046716205.1 Actinomycetota bacterium | reverse complement strand
GCAGGACACGATCGCGATCCTGACGATCAACAGGCCCGATCAACGCAACGCGGTTGACGGCGAGACCGCCGTCGGCATCGCGGAGGCGATCAACGACTTCACTGCCGACGAGCGCGCACGCGTGCTGGTGGTGACCGGTGCCGGCGAGTTGTCGTTCTGCGCCGGCGCTGACCTGAAGAACGCGCCGACGTTGATGGCGCACGAGTGGGTCGATCGTGCGGGCCCGATGGGCTTCGCCCGGCTGGATCCCGGCAAGCCGACGATCGCCGCGATCGACGGATATTGCTTCGCCGGCGGCTTCGAGCTCGCCGCCTGGTGCGACGTCCGCATCGCGGCCGACAACGCGGAGTTCGGCTGTCTGAGCCGGCGATGGGGCGTGCCCTACGTGGATGGGGGAACGCAGCGCTTCGCCCGCATCATGGGCATCGGCAACGCGCTTTACATGCTCGAGACCGGCGCGCGCATCGACGCGCATCGTGCGTTGGCGATGGGGTTCGTGCAAGAAGTAGTCGCGCGGCGAGATGGGACGAAGGCCGCGTTTGCCCGCGCGCTCGAGCTCGCGCGTCAGATCGCGTCCTATCCCAACCAGCCCGGGATCCGAGCCGACCGCGCTGCGGCCCTCGCCGCCTTCGACGGGTCGCTCGACGACGGCTTGCTGCTGGAGCAGCGTGTCGTTCGCGAAGCGCTGTTCAGCGCGGAGATGCAAGCCGGTCTGGGCCGCTTCGCCACCGGCGCGCGCGACGAGTCGCCGCGACCTCCGTGAGCACCGACCTCGGCGCGCTCGTTCGCAAACGCTACGGGGATGTTGCGCGCCCGTACCGTCGCTACTGGGCTCCACCGCTCGCCGCGTTCGCGAAGCCCTTGCTGAATTCGTTGCCGCTGACCGAGGGCGCGGTTGCGGTGGATCTCGGCGCAGGGACCGGCTACCTCGCCTCGCGTCTCGCGCGTCGTGTGGAACGTGCGATCGCGGTGGACCTCACCGAAGGGATGCTCCGGCAGGTCCGGGCGCCGGTGATCCCGCTCGCCGGCGATCTGACGAGCATGCCGCTGGCGGATAACAGCGTGGACGTCGCGATCTCTACCTTCGTCCTCCAACACGTGCGCCATCCGGGTGTCGTCATCCGCGAAGCCGCCCGCATCCTACGTCCCGGGGGCGCGCTGGGGACCGCGACCTGGGGACGTGAGCACGGCGAGACGAGCGAAGCCTACGCGGCGATCGAGCGAGTCTTCCGCCGCCGGAGGGTGCCCCAGGATGAGCTCGCCGCGATGCCGACATGGCACGCGCGCGTGGAGTCGGCGCAGAAGATGAGGCGCTACGCGCAGCGCGCAGGGCTGGACGTGCAGCGGGCGTGGGCGGCGCGCTCGGCCTACGAGTGGGACCCTGCCGCGATGATCGGGTGGTTCTCCTCGATGGGCCCGTACGGCAGGCGGCTTGCCCGGCTCGACCCGCGGCGGCGCGATTCGGTCGTGCACGAGATCGAGCACCGCTTCGCGAAGATGAGCTCGGCGGCCTTCGTATGGGCCCCCGAGCTCATCTTCTTGATTGCGGTCAAACGTTGAAGCGGAAGCGGATCGCCAGCGAGGCGACCATCGCGAGCACGACCGCAGCTAGTGCCGCCGCGCCGCTCGAGGTGCCCTGCGACGCCGCGCCGGTCCGCTCGGCGGAATCCAGAGCTGCCGGCGCGCCCTTGTCGTCGGTGTCGCGCGACCCTGATGCGTAGTCGGCGAGCGCGCAGTAGATGCCCGAGCCGAACGATGCGTCGAACTCCTGGTCTGCGGTCTTGACGATCAAGCGAGCGTCGAAGGGAACCGGCGGGTCGTACTCCTCCGACCCGGGTCCGGGCTCGATCGGGCGCGGTTCAGGGTCACTGCCGTCGGGGTCGCGGTCGGGCTCGATGGTGCCCGGCTCGGTCCCGTCGGTCGTGGTTTCCTCGGGCTTCATCTCTTCGGTTGTGGTGCCTTCGCTGCCTTCAGCACCTTCTCCCTCGGCGGGCGGCACGGGCGCGACCATGGTCGGCGCATCGCTGCCGGAGGAGGGCGTGCTTCCGCTGCCCGACGAGCCGCCGCCGCCAGAGCTCACGTTGCCGTCGGAGGAAACGGTTCCGTCGGAGGAGACCGCATCGTCACCGCGATCATCCACGATCACGCCGCCGTCGAAGGGCTGGCACGGTTCGGCCGTCTTCGCGCCGTCGGCGATGTCGATGACGAACGCGGTGGTGTTCTCCGCGGCGTCCTTCGCTGCGATCGCGGGCCATGAGGCCGATCCGTCGACGACCGTAACCTCGCCGCTGGTCATCGTCAGTGTTCCAACCGCGTCCTTCGCCGCGTCGCGGCCGTGGTTGCGAAGCATCACGAACACCTGCAGCCGCTCGCCCGGCTCGGGAACCTGGTCCCCGTCGCCGCCGACGTAGCGGACGCCTTCCTGGAACAGGCGCGCGCCGGGGCACTCAACTGGGAAGCCGACCTTGGTGACGGTATCGCCGCCGGTGTAGGTGATCTTCGCTTCCATCCCCAAGAAGTCGACGCAGTCCTTCTCGGCGACCGAGAGCGTGTAGGAGCCGCTCGCGGTTGCTTGCCCGTCGATGTCGCCGAACGAGGCGGTGCCGTCGATGATGTTGACGTTGTCGCCGGGGGATACCAACGTCATGACGACGTTCTTGGTCGGGTCTTCGCCGGCGTTTCGCAGGACGATCTTGGCTTTGAACTCCTGACCGACTGGCGCGGCGTCAACCGAGCGGCCGGCAACCGTGAGCTCGATCGTTTCGGTGAACAGTCCCCGCATCTCCTCGGGGGGCACGGGCTCGCTTCCCGGTGCTACTCCGCTCTCGGCGGGCAGGTCCTTCTCTTGCGCCCAGGCGGGCACGGCACTGAGCACAAGAGCTGTCACCAGCATCGTCGTGGACATGAATCGCTTCATCGTGAGGACCTCCCTGGGGTATCGACTTTCGCCTTTGACGCGCTGCCCCGCGCGCTGGTTCCCTCTCAACCGCAACCGGCTCGACGGGCCTCGCCAGGTTATGAGTCGAAATGTCATTGACAGCTCTGGAGCACGCTGGCAGACTGCCTCATCCGAGCAACAGGGCTCGGGCCAAGGGAGCACTTTCGCTCCACTGTAGGCAGGGAGAAACGCTCGATGCGGATACTCGACACGTACCTCACGGGAGTGCTGGCCGGTCATGGCCTTCACATGTCGTGGGGTTTCTCGTCGGTTGCCGCGGTTTCGACCCCCGCCACCTGCCCGGCAGGTATCACCCTCAACGCGAACCGCGCCCGCGTCACGGACAAGCAGCGTTCGCCCGGTACTCAGGAGGTCCCGCTCTAGGGGGACCAGCACCACCGGAGTAACCGGGCCATCGGGAAACCGATGGCCTTTCGGTTTTTCCGGGCCAGGGAAGCGTGTCACAGGGGGATGAGATGGTGGGTAGGCAGCAGCGGAGCACGGACCGGCTGAGCGGTCAGCCGGAGGACACCGAAGGAGGTGGAGCAGCGTGGTAGAGACTGAGATCAGTTGGACAGAGGCATCCTGTGCCACGGGTGACGCTCGTCTGCTTCACCTGTTCTTCAGCGAGGACGCCAACGAGATCGCCGAGGCGAAGGTGATCTGCGAGGCCTGCCCGGTGCGGGTCTCCTGTCTCCAGGGTGCGATCGAGCGCAGCGAGCCCTGGGGCGTGTGGGGTGGGCAGCTGTTCGACCGGGGACGTCCGATCGCGTTCAAGCGCGGTCGCGGTCGTCCGCGCAAGGACGCGCCTCCGATCGAGGTCGATGTCGAGATCGCGTTCGACGTCGCCTGATCGGGGTCTCGCATGAGCGTGCGCCCCGGCCGGGAC
>JBKJXT010000472.1:0-4602 GCA_046716205.1 Actinomycetota bacterium | reverse complement strand
CACGAGCGCCGCATCGGCGAGATCGTCCGTGAAGAGTTCGGCGACGTCGGCATGGTGTCGCTGTCCCACGAGGTGCACGCCGCGGCGCCGGAGTTCGAACGGACGTCCACCACGCTCGTCAACGCCTACGTCGGCCCGCGGGTGCAGCGGTACCTCCGCGCGCTCGCCGACAAGCTGCGCGACGGCGGGTTCCGCAAGCAGCTATTGATCATGCAGTCCAGCGGCGGCATCACCTCGGTGGAGGCTGCGATCCGCAGTCCGATCGCAACGCTGGCCAGCGGTCCGACCGGTGGCGTGATGGGCGCGGCCCAAGCTGCGAAGGCGGCAGGGGTTCCCAACTTCATCTCCGTGGACATGGGCGGCACGTCCTATGACGTGTGTCTGGTGCGTGGCGGCGAGCCGAACGTGAAGTCGTCGTGGAACTGGGTGAACCGGTACCTGATCGCGCTGCCGATGGTCGACGTCATCTCGATCGGCGCGGGTGGCGGCTCGATCGCACGCGTGCGCGCCGGGGGCCTGACCGTCGGCCCGGAGTCCGCCGGCAGCGACCCGGGTCCGATCTGTTACGGACGCGGCGGCACCGAGCCGACCGTCACCGACGCTAACCTCGTGCTGGGCTACCTCAACCCGGAGTACTTCGCCGGTGGTGCCTTCCCGCTGAAGCAGGACACCGTCGCCGAGACGATCCAGGAGCGGATCGGCACGGCGCTGGGCTTCGACGCCGTGGAGGCAGCGTGGGGCATCTATCGCCTCGTCAACGCCGACATGAACAACGCGATCCGGCGCGTGTCCGCCGAACGGGGGCTGGACCCGCGCGAGTTCGCGCTCGTGGTGTTCGGCGGCAACGGTGCTGTGCACGCCCTTCACCAGGCATCCGAGTTGGGCATCAAGCAGGTCCTGATACCGAAGACCGCCCCTGCGTTCAGCGCGCTGGGATTGCTGGTCGCTGATTACCTCGTGGACAAGGTGCGCGCATCGCTGTCCGCGTCGACCGAAGCCGACCCGGTCACGCTCGATCGGATCTATCGCGAGATCGAGAAGGCGGCGGAGGCGGAACTGCGTGAGGCAGGCGTGCCGGCGAAGCGCTTCCAGCACCAGCGGTTCGCGCAATGCCGCTACCCGGGCCAGACCTGGGACATCGACGTCCCGGTCCCAGCCGGCAAGGTCACCGCGGCGGGCCTGCAGCAGATCGCGGACGCATTCCACCAGATCCACGAGGCCGAACACACCTACGCCCGGCGCGAGGAGGATCCCTTGATCGCCGGGCTGCGCGTGCGCTCCCGGGGGCTCGTCGACAAGCCGTCGTCGCCGGCGCAGCGCGCCTCCTCGGCGGTACCCAAGCCCAAGGGCTCGCGCCAGGCCTACTTCGAGGGTGGGTTCCGCAAGACCGCGGTGTACGACGGCGAGGTGCTCCGCGCGAATCAAGCGATCAAGGGCCCCGCGATCATCGAGGAGCCCTTCACCACGATCGTGGTGCCGCCGCGGTGGACCGTGAAGCTCGACAAGCGCGGCAACTACGTCGCAACGACCGCTCGATAGGAGACACGACGATGGCTACGACGACCCGCAAGCGCGCCACCAAGCCGGCGCCCGCGCCCAAGCGCGCCGTCGATCCGGTGACCGCGGAGGTCATCCGCGGCGCCTTGGAGACGATCGCCTTCGAGATGGCAACGCACGTCTCGCGCACCGCCACGACGCCGATCCTGAACCAGTCCAACGAGCGCAACGCGACCATCATGGACGCGCAGGGGCGGCTCTCGGCGCTCGCCGTCGGCATCCCGCAGTTCATGCTCTCCTCGATGGGCCCGATCACCTTCGCGCTGGACTTCTTCGGCCCCGACGGGTTCCGCGACGGCGACGTGATCGCATGCAATGACCCCTACCACGGGGGCGGGCACCTTCCGGACTGGTCGATCTTCTCGCCGGTATTCCACAAGGGCGAGCTCGTGCTGTTCGCGAGTATCCAGGCTCATCACGCCGACACCGCTGGGATGATGCCCGGCGGCTACCCGGCAGACGCGATGGACATCTGGGCGGAGGGCTTCCGCTGCCCCGCGGTGAAGCTCGTCGACGGCGGGGTCGAGCGCAAGGACATCATCTACCTGTTCCACACCAACAACCGCGTGCCGACCTACGAAGGCGACCTCCGCTCGCAGGTCGGGGCCGCGCAGCTGGGTGCGCGCCTGTGCAAGGAGGTCGTCGGCAAGTACGGGGCGGCGACGGTGCGCGCCGCGATCGACTACATGATCGAGCTTTCAGAGCGCCGCTTCCGTGAGGAGATCGCGGCCTGGCCCAACGGCACCTACGAGGCCGACTCGTTCTTCGACCACGACGTCAAGGGCAACCAGGACGTCAAGGTGCATTGCAAGGTCACCGTGAAGGATGACGCGCTGAAGATCGACTTCACCGGGTCCGACGATCGCGAGTGGCTGCAGGCGTGGTCCACGCGCGGCAACACGCGCTCGATGACGATGGCGCAGCTGTGCGCGATGATCGATCCGGCGATCCCCAAGAACCAAGGCTTGTTCAACCCGATCGAGATCGTCTATCCGGAAAACACGATCGTGAACCCGCCCCTGGGCAAGCCGGTATCGATGGGGACCCATCACCCTGGGTGCGAGATCTCTGAAGCCGTCGCGCTCGCGCTGTCCAAGGCGATCCCCAACAAGGCGGTCCCGCAGGTCTACAAGGCTGCGATGCCCACGGTGCTGTTCGGCGCGAACCCGCGCAACGGCCAGTTCTTCATCGACCACTCCGTCGACGTCACCTCGACGACGTCCAGCGCCGCCTACGGGACCGACGGCTGGGGCTGCACCAACGCCGGGTTCGGCAACCTCATCATGGCGACCGCAGAGATCAACGAGTCGATCTTCCCATCGCGCCACCTCGACAACGAGCTGACGATCGACACCGGCGGGCCGGGCAGATGGCGCGGCCAGTGCGGCTCACACTACGTCAAGGAGGCGACGTCGTTTTCAAGCCTCTACACCTTCGTGCTCGGGATGAAGTACCCGGCCCAGGGCATCGCCGGCGGACACAACGGCTCGCCGAACCACCTGCGCGTGCGCGTCGGCGGCGAGCATGCCTACGACGTCACACACACCGCGCTGTACGTGCCGATCGAGGCGGGGGAGCGCATCGAGTACCAGTGGGCCGGTGGTGCGGGCTGGGGCGACCCGTTGGAGCGCGAGCCCCAGAAGGTGTGCGAGGACGTGCTGGACGAGTACGTGAGCGTGGAAGCGGCGGCCCGGGACTACGGGGTCGTGCTGAAGGGCAAGGTGCAGGACTACACGCTCAAGGTCGACACCAGGAAGACCAACGCACTGCGCCAGAAGATGCGCGCAGCACTCGCCAACGGCGAGGGTTAGGGTGAAGTGATGAGAGACGCGGTGATCGTCGGCGCGCTGCGAACGCCGATCGGCAAGAAGAACGGCAAGCTATCCGGGATGCACCCAACCGATCTGCTGGGGACGCTGCTGAAGGGTCTCATCGAGCAGGCCGGGATCGATCCGCTCGAGGTCGATGACGTCGCCGGCGGCTGTGTCACCCAGACCGGCGAGCAACGCGTCAACGTGACCCGCAATGCGATCATCGCGGGGGGGCTCCCGTGGGAGATCCCCGCGACCACGATCGACCGTCAGTGCGGCTCGGCGATGCAGGCCGCCGCGTTCGTCGCTGCGAGCGTGCAGGCCGGCCACTACGACCTCGCGATCGCGTGCGGGGTGGAAGGGATGTCGCGCGTCGGGCTCGGTACCAACGCGATCAATCCGGGTTTCGCCTTCAGCGATGCGTGGTTCGAAGCCGTCGGCGGCAAGGAGTTCCTGTACACGCAGTTCCAGGCGGCGCAGGAGATCGCGCACCGCTGGGAGATCTCGAAGGAAGACATGGACGCGCTGGCGGTCGAGTCCCATCGCCGCGCGCATCAGGCGACCCAGGAGGGGCGCTTCCAGCGCGAGATCTTGCCGATCAAGGTGACGCTGGCCGACGGCACCGTCGAGGAGATGACCACCGACGAGTGCATCCGGCCGCAGACCACGATGGAGTCGCTGGCGAACCTGCGACCGGTGATGGAGGGTTGCCCGGACATCACGGCTGGCAACTCGTCTCCGATCTCCGACGGCGCGGCGGCTGTGTTGATCGCCTCGCCCCAGAAGGCCGCGGAGCTCGGCTTGAAGCCGCGCGCCCGGTTCAAGCACTTCTATCTCGCCGCGTGCGAGCCGATCGTGATGCTGCAGGGCCCGGTGCCGGTGACGCGCAAGTTCCTGGACCGCAGCGGGATGACCCTCGAGCAGATGGACCTGTTGGAGTGCAACGAGGCGATGGGCTCGATCGTGCCGATGTGGGAGAAGGAGTTCGGCATCGACCACGAGCGCGTGAACGTCAACGGCAGCGGCATCTCACTGGGGCACCCCGTGGGCGCGACCGGCGTGCGGATCCTCACGACGATGCTGCACGAGCTTGAGCGCTCCGGCGGCCGCTTCGGCTACCAGACGATGTGCGAGGGCGGCGGCATGGCCAACGCGATCGTCATCGAACGTCTCGACTGACGCTGCAAGCTTCGGCGCGCTCGCGCGTCGTCGTGGTGACGGCCGGACCTTAGGC
>JBKJXT010000471.1:0-4323 GCA_046716205.1 Actinomycetota bacterium | reverse complement strand
AACTACTACCTTATCGACTAATCCTTAGTCCTCGCCGGTTACGGCCGATCTCGTCCTCACCGGCGCGCGACGGTTTATCACGTGCGCGCCCTCGCTCGGCGAGGGCGCGCTCGGCGTTATCGAGCACGGCGCGCTCGCCTCGCACGAGGGGCGCATCGTCTGGGTCGGCCGGCAGGACGATCTTGCGGGCGCCGTCGATGCCCACGGCGCGACCGAGATCGACGCGGGCGGCCGCGCGGTCATGCCCGGCATGATTGACTGTCACACGCATCTGGTCTTCGCCGGTGATCGATCGGAGGAGTTCGCGGCGCGCCTGCGCGGCACGCCGTACGAGGCCGGCGGCGTTCGCACGACGGTTGCCGCAACGCGCGCGGCGAGTGACGACGAGCTCCGCGCGTTCGCGCGCGCGCGGCTCGACCGCTTCCTGTCCTTCGGCGTCACAACGGTCGAAGCCAAGAGCGGATACGGGCTCACGCCCGAGCAGGAACGTCGGCTGCTGATGATCGCGGCGAGCCTCGAGCACCAGGTCGATGTCGTCCGAACGTTCATGGGCGCGCACGTCGTCCCGCCCGAGCACGACGAAGAGACCTATGTCGAGATGCTCTGCGAGATGATCCCGACGATCGGAAACCTCGCGGAGTTCTGCGACGTATGGGTCGAGCGAGGCGCGTTCGACACCGGCGCCGCGCGCGAGATCTTGCGCGCGGCGCACCTGGAGGGCCTCGGGCTGAAGGTCCACGCCGAACAGCTCGAGCATTCCGGAGGCGCTGCGCTCGCGGCATCCTTCGGCGCGGTCAGCGTGGACCACCTCGAGCACGCGACCACCGAAGACGCCGATGCGCTCGCGGTCGCGAAGTCGATCGCGGTGTTGTTGCCCGGCGCGTCGATGATGACGGGGACGCCGTTCGCGCCAGCCCGGATGCTCATCGAGCGCGGCGTTCGGGTCGCGGTCAGCACCGACTTCAACCCCGGGTCGTCGTACTCCGAGAACCTGCAGCTGGTCGTCGCGCTCGCATGCTCCCAACTGAAGATGACGCCCGAGGAGGCGATCCTCGGTGTGACGCGGCACGCGGCTGCCGCCTTGCGACGCGAAGGCGTCGTCGGTTCGCTGGAGCCCGGCGCGCACTCCGACGTCGTGGTGCTCGATGCCGCCTCCGAGCTCGACCTCGCCTACCACTATGGGGTCAACCTGGTGCATAACGTGCTCGTGGCCGGCCGGTCGCGTTGACGCAGAACCGGCTCAGCGGTACCAACAACCTCGACCGTGCCGGTGTAGCGGTCAGCCTTCGGAGTCGGCGCCCAGCAAACGCTCGCGCGTCACGGCGCGCGCGCCGCGCATCAAGCCCAGGATCGCGAGCATCCACGCGATCGCGCCGAGCCAGAACCCGGCGACCGTCTGGCCCAGCAGCGCGCCGGAGGACTGTCCGTAGCTGATGAGGATCAGGGGCAGCGTGACGAGACCGCTCGCCTGCTGCGCCGCCGTCGCGGACTTCACCCGGGCGCTGATCCGAAGGACCGCCGACAGCGCGAGTGCGATGAAGGGCGGCACGACCCACAGCATCAGCAGCCACCAGTCCTTCGTGGGGAAGAACCAGCCACCGACCTTGGGGCCGACGATGACGTTCACGATCACGGCATAGATGCTGAAGCCGATGATGGTTGCGAAGTACCCGGGAAGGATGCTCGCGATGAGCTTGCCGATGTAGATCTCGGTCTCCGAGGCGGGAGAGTGGGCTAGGAACTCGCCTGTGCCCTTCTCGCGCTCGCCCACGATCGTATTCGCGCCGATCGCCGTCGAGATCGTGAGCGGAACGACGACCGCCAGAGGCGCGAACAGGTACACCGACATCGCGTACTGCGCGCGTGCCGCGGGTGTGTTGCCCTGAACCGCGTCCTTCACGCGCTGGGGGAGCACGTCCAGCGTCGCACCGATCTGCTGCACAAGGTTCACCTTGGACGCCGCCTCGATCGACAGCAACAGGATCGTGGGAAGGATGACGAAGAAGATGCCGGCGAGGACGGCCATCGGGATCCAGAAGTCGCGGGAGAGAGCCAGCTGGCGAAGGTCGGTGCGGGTGACGACCAGCATCCGCTGCCAGTTCATGCGTCCTCCTTGTATTGCTGCCGGCGCACGAACTCTCCAGGACGGGCTTTGTTGCGGACTGCGAAGTACAGATCCTCGAGCGTGGGGATGTGCGGCTCGACGCGGGTCAGTCGCACGCCGCGCTTGGTGAGGTGGGCGACGAGGTCGGGCACCGCGGTGATGCGGTCGATCTGCACGATCGCCTGTCCGTTGCGCTCGAAGCCCAGCAGTCCGTCGAAGTCGCGCGCGACCTCCAGCGTGTCGCGGTCCTCGGCGTCGAGCAGCACGACGAGGTTCGGCCAGTAGCGCCGCGAGAGTTCCTCGGGCGGACCGGCGACCAGCGCCTTGCCGTGGTCCATGACGACGACCTGGTCCGCGAGTCCTTCGGCCTCGAGCAGCAGGTGCGTGCACAGCAACACCGTCTTTCCGCCGGCCGCCATCTCATCGATCAGCTGCAGCACGGCGCGCGCGGACTCGGGGTCGAGTCCGGCGGTGGGTTCGTCCAACAGCAACAGCTCCGGATCGTGCAGCACGGCACGCGCGAGCGCGAGGCGCGTCTTCATGCCCGTCGAGTAACCGCCGACCTTCAGCTCCAGAGCGTCCTCGATGCCGAAGCGTGCGGCCGACTCGTTGATCCGGTCGTGAGCGTCGCCGAGGCCGAACAAGCGCGCCGCGTACAGCAGGTTGTCGCGCCCCGGCAGGCGGTCGTAGAGCGCTGGCTTCGCGCTCACGACCCCGCAACGGAGACGGACGGCTTCGCCATCGACCTGTGGATCCATGCCGAACACGCTGACGCTGCCGGTCGGCGAGCGCAGCCCGCCGGTGACGACGCGAACGGTCGTGGTCTTGCCGGCGCCGTTGGGACCGAGCAATGCGGTGACGGTGCCCCTGGGAACCTCCAGCGAGAAGTCGTCGAGTGCGAGAACGCCGCCGAACGCGCGTGAAACACCCTGGAGCTGAACGACCGCATCAACCATCGAGGGGACCATACCCAGGAACGCGTGGGCCTGCTGGCAGCTCCGCCCAGCATGTCCCGACTGCGGCGTTTACCCGGCGAGCAGGTGGCCCACGTCGCTGCCGCTCATGTCGTCCAGCGGATCCGGCGCGCCCTTGCGGATCTCCGAGTTCAGGTATCCCGCCCACCCGATCAGCGCCTCCTTCGTCGGGAACTCCTCGCTGAGGCAGCAGAACTCCTCGGAGTCCTCGTCGAAGCGCGCCTTCTCGATCTCCTCCGGCGACTTCCCCGCGATGAACTGGTCGTACAGCGGCGTGCCACGGAACACCACCAACGGGAAGAATGTCGCCTCGGTGAAGCCGTTGTCACGCAGGATCTGTACGGTGCGCAGGTGCGACTCCTTGGATTCCCCGGGCAGGCCGGCGATGAAGGTCAGGATCGGGTCCATCTTCAGCTCGCGCGCCAGGCGCGCGCCGGTCAGCACCTGCTCTGAGGTCTGACGCTTCAGCACAACATTCTCGAGGATCTCGTCGTTGAACGACTCACTGCCGAACGCGAGGTTGCCGAAGTTCGCAGCCTTCATCTTCAGCAGTGTCTCTTCGTCGACCATGTCGGCGCGCGTCTGCACGTTGTAGTTCCACCCGATGTCGGCGATCTTCTCGCACATCTCGTACAGGCGCGGTTTGCGCAGCGTGAAGGTCGCATCGCCGAAGTAGAACTTCGGATCGCCGACGCGGTGATAGTTGTCCCAGCAGTACTGCACGACGTTGCGCACGTACTCGGGGGAGTGGAATCGCACCTTGCGGTTCCAGATCGTCGGGTCCATGCAGAAGGTGCACTTCTCAGGACAGCCGCGTGAGGTCACGTAGGACGAACCGATGAAGTAGTCACCGTCGGGCTGCAGCGTCTTGAGGAACAGATGGCGCATCGCGACGCGGAAGTCATCGCCGGCGAAGTACATGTGCGGCAGCCGGTCGAGGTCTCCGATGCGGGGCTGGTCCATGTTGTGACCGGGCTCGCCGCCGGGCAGGCAGTAGGAGATGCCCAACGTATCAAGCTTCCCCGTCGCAGCCTTGCCGGCTTCCAGCTCTGCCATCAGCGACACGATCGTGTCCTCGCCCTCGCCGCGCACGACGATGTCGGCGATCCCGTCGTTGATGAGCTCGAAGGCGTGCATGCTTGCGTAATTGCCGCCGACGACGAACAGCGCGCCCGGCGCAGCCTCGCGCATCGCACGGATGGCGCGCTTCACGCCCCGCACCATGTAGTAGTACGACATCGGCAC
>JBKJXT010000470.1:0-3777 GCA_046716205.1 Actinomycetota bacterium | reverse complement strand
GGGCCGGACACCCCGGTGAACGAAACGACGTCCGGTGTGAACTTCACCTCCCATCGGCTGGGGATGTCATCGAGCTGTAGCAAAGCGTCCCAAGTCATGCCGCCGACGATTGCTCGAGCCTCGAGCGACAATCGCCCCAGAGGTCCGCTCGCATCCCAGGTGATCGTCCGGGTGGACATATCCGCGGTGACGTCGATCCGCGAAGGGATCCCCGAGAGGGCCACGCCGATCGATTCGACCGGGGCTCCCTCGGCGGCCGCATAACGCCTCATCGAGGCAGTCAGGGATCCGATCTCGCTGGTCGAGTCGAAATGGAGACGAAGCGGGTTCTTCGGGGTGATCACGAGGCGGATGCCGACCGGAACCGATCGCGCTGACGCGCTTATCGCGGTGTAGGCCGACGGATCCGCCAGGTTGGGCCAGGTGATGTATGACACCAAGAGATTGCTGATCGCTTGTTCGGCGCCGTAGTCAACTTGGAGGTCGCCGTTCTCAAGCTTCTGGAACACCGCGCTCGCGCTGCTGGGCATCTGATCGATCGAAGCATTGACGGCAAACTTCGAGTTCGTTGCCGTTGATCCCACGATGGCCTGGGCGGTGACGACTGGGCGTCCAGTCGCTCTAAGGAAGGCTTGGTATCGACCCGACCGTTCGATGATCAACTGGGCGTTGATCGAAGTCGGAGCGGGCCGGAACCGCACGAAGCCATCGATCGGGTTGGGGCCGGATCTGTCGGCCGCGGGGAATCCATCCACGGAACCAAAGGTCATCGACAAGTCAGAGGTAACTTCACTCTGTGTGAGCGCGAACTCGAGCGTTAGGTTGCCGGATAAAGCTCGGACGATGTCAAAGATAGACAACGACGCCTTCGTGTCACGAGCCAGATGTGAGGCCCGGGCGTCGAAGCCCACCGAGATGCGCTTGTTGATCTCGGGTACCCAAACGAAGGCCCAAACGTGTTGGGCGAGATTCTCAGTAAGTGCGACGACCTCGAAGGAGAATGCGATCACGCTCGTTGCGGTCGCAGCCGCGACCGGATCAATCCCGAGCGTACCGACGATGTCGGGTATCGAATCACCATCGACGTCGGCTGTCGCGGGAGTGTTGATCGGTTGCCGCGTTGCGCAGGTTGGTGCGTTGCTCGTCCCCTGCCAACAAAGGGTCCAATCGAACGGCGTCAATGGGGTGGGAGGTGCACCTGGAAGGTCTGGAGGGTCGATATAGCGATCCCACGGGCCCGGTGGAACTGCTGCCGCCCTCGGATACGGCCGAAGTCCAGTCATCTTGTGCGCGACGGCCCAGTCGTCTGGCGACTGCTTCTCACCTTTCCGGAACTGAAGCTCGGGGGGCACCTCGACCTGCTTGATGTTCCCGGGATCGACCTTCCTCATTCCATCGATCTTGCGTTGGAGATCTGTTGGTTCGTGGCGGGCCGGTGGTGGAGGGACGGGGTCGCCGCCATTTTTGAAACGATCCTGCAGGGCATTCGACCAACCCTTCTTGAAGATGACTTCATAGAAGAGATCTTGTTGTTTATCCGCTGCATCTCCCGCTTTGGCGGTGCCCGCGGTCCGGAGGATCGCGGTTGCGCCGTTCGTCAATGCTAGATGCTCGAAAAGCCGATCCGCGAGATACATCTTGGTGTGCTCATCGACAGAATGAAAGCCCTCGCGCAGCACCGCCTCAGGGAACGAGCGCGCTTGGATGTATCGCTCGAGCCATGCTTCGTCGGCGAAACGCCCAGCCCAGAGGCCAATGAAGCGGATCGCGTCGGTTTCGTTGACGGTGGGGCGCCAAGGCCCATGCCACTTCGATGCCGTTTCCTGCGCTGAGCTAGTTCCCGCGAACGACGTCCATGCGAACACACATACGATCGATGCAGCGCCGATCTTGCGCAATCTCCGCGCAGCCTTCATGACTACCCCTCCCCTTGGCCGATCTCGCGGGCGGATCCGATCAGAGAACGAGAGTGCATCTCACGCCCGATCGACGCCCGATCCATCCTGCACCGCTGATGCCGCCCGGTCGCCTCGATCTCATCCCGACTCCCGCCCCACTTGATGATGAACGGATGATCGCCACCTGCGCAGGGTGCAGTCCCCGCCGAGATGACCCGTGCTACCCCGGGTCTCTGCGCGCGGGCCCGCACCCTGTTGGAGCGTGAGGCGCTCCTGCGACACTACGCACCGCTTGGACTGATTAGGGGACGAGCGCAGTCCGCAGCGGGAGGGCTGTGCTGTTCGATAGCCCGAGGGAGGGCCTTTGCCACCTCGATCTGCTGTAGTCGACACTAAGGTCGTGATGACGCGAGCCAAGGGTTCTCCGAAGCCGAGCGCGGACGGGCTCACGCTGCGGGCGATCCGCGTGCTTGTCGTCGACGATCATCCGATGTGGCGCGAGACGCTGTGCAAGCACATCGAGCGAAGCGGCGCCACCATCGTTGCTGCAGCGGGCGACGGTGAGGAGGCCGCACGCATCTCGTTGCGCGAACGACCGGACGTCGTCGTCATGGATGTGCAGTTGCCGACCGCAAATGGGATCGAGACCACGGCGCAGATCATCAAGGACTCGCCCTCGACCCGAGTGCTGATGTTGTCCTCCTCCGACGACCGCGACACCGTCCTGCAAGCGGTACGCGCCGGGGCCTCGGGTTACCTGGTCAAGAGCATCGAGCCAAGCGAGATCGTCAAGGCGATCACGAGCGTGCACGAAGGGAGGATGGTGTTCCCGCCGTCGTTGGCGCGCGTCGTCCTCGACGAGCTTCGCGAGCCACACGATCACGACGACCCGTTGTCGAAGCTAGAGCGATTGACGGCGCGCGAGCAGCAGATCCTTGGGCTGATGGCGCAAGGGCTGTCGAATCAGGCGATCTGCGCGCAGTTGCATCTACGCGTCAAGACGGTCGAGGGCTACATCGCGAACATCCTCTCCAAGCTGGGCCTCGAGCCCGCAGACGACGTCCACCGCCGGGTCCTCGCCGTGCTGACCTACTTGCGCGCTCGTTGAGGCATGTGCCACCGCTCTCCCTGCTTGCAGGGAATGGGCACTCGCACAGAGAACAGGGGCTGAAGGGCAAGCACACGAGTTAGGAGGGTCTACCATCCGCTTATCCCGCGGGAAGCTGATCGTCAGTTCTCTGATGATCTTCACCATGACGATCGCGTCCTTTGCCGCCGGGGTCCGCATCCCAGGATTGGAGTTCTTGTCGCCGTTCGTGCGGGGTGCCACCCTGGACTATGCCCTTCGCCCTGGGGAGCTTTTCGTGCCGCTCACGAGCCGATTCACGGAAGCGACGGTCGATCCGTCGCATGAGGTTGCGGCAGAGCCAGCGAGACAAGCCGACTTCGCACGAGGCGGTGGCCTCAACCTGCCAAACGCGGATGTCCATACATTCGACAATGACGATCTCGCGACCCCCCGCACGATCACATCTGTGCCCTATCGAGCACGAACCGATACGGCTGCCGCAAGCAGGCAGGGATCGACCGAACCCGCGTCATGCTCTCCGGTCGGGGGAACTGCGTGGTACCGGTACACCCCCAGGCTGGACCAGCCCTTGAGAGCGGACACGTTCGGGTCGTCGTATTCGATCGCCCTCGGCGTGTTCGCGGGCTCGGACGGTACCGACCTGAAACAGATCGGCTGCAACATCGAATCGTCCGGGAACGCCTTCGTAAGCTTCCGAGCGGAGGCGGAAACGACCTATTGGTTCCAAGTTTCCGGGCCAGTTCGCGGCGGCCACCTGTCGTTCCAGCTCACGCCCCTAGTAGGAAGGAT
>JBKJXT010000469.1:0-2991 GCA_046716205.1 Actinomycetota bacterium | reverse complement strand
GTGTATTCGACGGCCGAAGACCTCTTCGTCGCGACCCAGGAGTGGAACTGGTCTGAGGACGGCGCCGAGGCAGACGTCCGGACGCAGGTCCACCTGTTCGACGTCGCCGACCCGGCGGTCGCCGACTATCTGGGGTCGGGCGCCGTGGCCGGCAGCCTCCGCAGCCAGTGGTCGATGTCCGCGCACGAGGGCGTGCTGCGCGTGGTGGCGAACGAGACCGACGGCGTGGCGGTCCGCGTCTTGCGCCTCGAAGACGGGAAGCTGGTCGAGATCGGGGCGATCCCGACGCTCGCAAAGAACGAGCAGACCTACGGCATCCGCTTCCTCGGCGACCTCGGGTACGTAGTGACATTCCGACGCATCGACCCACTGCATGTCGTCGACTTCAGCGATCCCGAGAACCCGCGGGTCGCCGGTGAGCTCGAGATGCCCGGCTACTCCGCGTACCTCCATCCGCTCGGCAACGACCTGCTGCTGGGGATCGGCCAAGAGGGCAACGACGACGGTGAGCTGACCGGCGCGCAGGCATCGGTGTTCGACGTCTCCGACCCGGCGAAGCCGGTGCGCGTCGATGCACACCGCTTCGCGTCGTGGTCGAGCGTGGAGTGGGACCATCACGCGTTCCTGTACTGGGCGGCCACTCGCACCGCTGTGGTCCCCGGCGACGCGTGGACCGACGACGATTCGTTGTCGACGGCATCGGCGCTGCGGATCGCCGAGGACGGCACGATCTCGACGGTCGGCACAGCGTCGCACCCGCGCCGTGAGGCCTCCTCGCACTGGTTCGGCGCCGGCCAGATCAATCGTTCCGTCGTCGTCGGCGACTCTGTGTTCACGCTCTCCAACGATGGTCTACTGGCGAACGATCTTGAGACGTTCGACGAGCGCTCGTGGACGCCGTGGGACGTCGAACTCGAAGAGGTGCAGACATACGCCGGCGGCGCACGTGGGATGCAGGACGGTTGGAACCCGCGCTTCGACCAGCCCGGCCAGATCGCGTGGGGCCCTGACGGCACCCTCTACGTCGCCGACGAGGGTAACCGTCGTATCCGCATCCTTTCGTGGGGGGCGGCGTCGGTCGACGGCGGCGCAACGATGCAGACCGAAGGGGCCGCGCCGTCGGAGAGCATCGTCCTCACCGACGGGGAAGCCCGCGGCGCGGCGCCGGTCGGCGTCGCGGTGCGTCGCGACGGATCGCTGTACGTATCGACGGGATGCGCTATCTGGCTCGTAACTGATCCGATGGGAGAGGCCGCGTGGAAGCGGCTGGCCGGTGAGGCTCCCGCCAGCGAGTGTCGCCGTGGCATCGGCGTCGATGGCGAAGGATCGGTCGCTCGCTTCGGCTTCGCGTCGCAGGTCGCGGTGGCCCCCGATGGCGCAGCGATCATCGCGGATGCAGGCGCGCACGCGATCAGGCGCTTGGAACTCGATCCCGACGGCAAAGTCTTCGTCACAACGATCGCAGGCGCGCTTGGGATGGCCGGGTCTGGCGACGGTGCGGCGGCACGATTCAACGGGCCGAGCGGCGTGTCGGTGACGCAGGACGGAACGATCCTGATCGCCGACACCGGCAACGGTCGCGTCCGGCGGCTCTCCGGCGGGCTCGTCTCGACGGTCGCGCCGGGCGCGCCGAAGCTCATCGAGCCTCGCGCGGTGGTCTACGACCCGGTGCTCCGGGTGATCTACGTTGCCGAGGGCGCGGTCGCCGATCGCATCGCGGTGATCGAGGGGTCGTCCGTCCGCACCGTGGCCGGTGGCTCAGGCCGCGGGGTGCGGAACGGCAAGGCGGCTCAGGCGCGGTTCAACGATCCCGCCGGCCTCGTGCTGCTGCAGAACGGGAGCGTCGTGGTCGCCGACCGCGGTAACCACCGGCTCCGGGTTATCACCGAGAAGAACCAGGGGTACTGCTGCGTCGCTTACCTGTAGAACCCACAGCGTCGCGCTCCCAAATCTGATCGCGCCCACTGCAGGGTGCAGTCCCACCGGCGTCGAAGAGTTCCGGAACCGTCATACGACCGGAAAGGCTCTTCTATGCGCCGTTCTCTTCTTGCCGCTTTGTCGCTGTTGGTCGTCTCGCTGCCACTTGTAACAGCGGAGGCCAACGGCGCCGTTCGCGCCGGCTACGGCGAAGCCGATGCGAGCTGGCACGTCGGTGCCGGCTCCGGCCAGTACTCCGACAAGGACCCCAACGCCCTGGGGCTCGCCACCGGCGCGGAGACCGACCCGCAGAACCACGGCGCCACCCAGCGGCGGTCCTACGGCGTGCACTCGCGCCTCAACTACCGCACGATCGTCGTCGAGGGCAACAACGGCGAGCGCGTCGCGCTGGTCAAGAGCGACAGCTACCTCGCGCAAGACGCGCTGACGCGCCGCGTCGCGCAGATCCTGGACGCGAAGGGTACGTCCGGGATCGAGTACGACAACATCCTGCTGATGGCATCGCACAACCACTCGTCGCCGTACTACATGACGCCGTCCTGGGGCGTGTGGCTGTTCCAGGACATGTTCGACATCCGCGCGTTCGAGTACCACGCGCGCCAGATGGCGCTCTCGATCGAGCGCGCCTCTGCGGACCTACAGCCGGCGCGCATGGGGGCGACGTCGCTCAACCACACGATCTACAAGGGCAACATCGCCGGCGCGAGCTCCGGCGACGATGGCTCGCCATCGGGCTACCCCGACTCGCACGCGGACTTCGGGCTGACCGTGATGCGCTTCGATTCGCTGACCAGTGGCAAACCGATCGCCTCGTTCGTGAACTTCGGCCAGCACCCCGAGTCTTTGGACGACTACGACCTCATCACCGCGGATTTCCTCGCGCCGCTGCAACGCATGGTGGAACGCGACACCGGCGCGCCGATGGTGTTCGGTCAGAGCGATGTCGGTAGCGCAGAAGGCCCGTACTTCCGCGACGGCTACGAGACCGTCGACACTTCCGAGGGCAAGGTCGTCCGTGCGTGGGCGCACGTCGGTCACGCACAGACCGAGCGC
>JBKJXT010000468.1:0-7212 GCA_046716205.1 Actinomycetota bacterium | reverse complement strand
GGGTTGCGCCTGTCGACGCGGATCGACGGCGTGAACTACTACGGGCTCGAGACGCTGAACATCGTGCTGGGCTCGGGGACGGACGTCTTCAACGTCCAGGGCACGACCGCGGTGACGAACCTATCGACCGGTGCCAACACAGGCACCGAGCGGATCTACGTGTCCTCGGACGCCAACGTCGATCACCTCACGCACCCGTCGTACCTGACCGGCACGCTCGATGACGTGCTCGGCGCGCTCAACATCGACGCCGGCTCCGGCCGCCACCTGCTGATGATCAGCGACGAAGCCGCCACCGCCGGCGACGGCAACGTGCTCATCACCGACCTGTCGGCGGCAGCGCTGGCGCGTGACGGCGATCTCGACCCGCTCAGCGACATCTTCGTTGTCGGCCTCGCGCCCGCGGGCATCAGCTTCGGCGGCAGCGCCACCGCCAACTTCGCGGACGGCATCTGGATCTGGAGCGGATACGGCAGCGACGACATCGTGATCAATGGCACGCACGAGGGCGTCGGCGTTCGCACGATCACCACGCTGAACACCGGCCTCGGCAACGACGAGGTGACCGTGGACCTCGACGCGATCGAGGACGGGTTCTTCGTGCTCAACACCCAGGGCGCGGTGCACAACCTGCTGCACCTCGCGACGGACCTGAGCGCGGGCGACCACCACACGCCGGCGGACCAGGTCGTCGTCCTGGTTAACGGCGCGCCGCTCGACGAGAGCCTGTTCACCGTCGACTACGACGCGAACACCGTCGGCCTGCTCACGAGCCCGCCGATGGGTGCGCTCGTGGAGGTCTCGATCCGTCGCAGCACCGTCCAGGCCGGAGCCTTCGATGGCAGCGCGATCGCAGTGGCGGCGGGCGACGAGATCACCGTGGTGGTCAACAGCGCCGCCGCCTACCTCGACACCGACGGGGTCCCGCGCATGGTCGCCGACGACTCGCTGCCGCCGCTGGGCTCGCTGGTCGTGACGACCACGCTGCACGCTGCGACCTCTGAGTCCTTCGAGGTCCCGCAGACCGCCGACGCCGACGCGGACATCGTCCACGCCGAGGGCTCCACGCTGCCGCTGGTGATCTTCGGTGGCCAGGACGACGACCAGATCCATGGGGGAACCGGCGGGGACATCGTCTTCGGCGACCGTGGCCGCGTGCTGTACTTCGACCCGACCCAGCCGCTGCCGGCCCTCGGCGCGGGGATGAGCGACGCGGTGGCGGCCGCCCTCGAGGCCCACGCGGTCGCGGTGCTCGGCCACGGTGGCCCCGGCGACCGCACCGACGGCGTGACGCGCGCGCTCAGCTTCGTGATCACGGTCGACCGCACGCTCGGCGGCAACGACCTCATCGCCACCGGTACCGGCGCGCGGGACATCGTCTTCGGTGGCGTCGACGCGGACACGATCACGACGAACCGTGGCGAGGCCTCGATCGCGGACGCCCCGGCGATCGTGCTCGGCGACAACGGCTTCGTCGACTTCGCCGCGATCGACAACGCACCCGCCGACATCGACCGCGTCTGGAGCCTCGACCCCGATGTCGGTGGCAGCGACGTCATCAACACGGGCAACGGCGACGACATCGTGATCGCCGGTGAGGACGGCGAGCTCATCGTTGAGATCGCAGGCCCGGCCGCAGGCGCATCCGACGTGGTGGTCACCACGGATGCGATCCGCATCGACGGCGACGTCGTCAACAGCCGCAACGGCCGCAACCTCGTGCTCGGCGATAACGGGATGGTCACCTCCGCCGTGGCAAACACCACGAGCTTCGGCGCGCTGGCGGTCACGCTCGGCCTGGTGACCACGATCGAATCGCTCATCGGCGGCACCGACTCGATCACCACCGGTACGGGCTCTGACATCGTGCTCGGCGGCATCGCGGGTGACACGGTTGTCGCCGGCGCCGGTAACAACATCGTGCTGGGCGACAACGGTCTGATCGACTGGACCGGCGCCGAGCACGGCGGCGCGCTGGCCGGTGACGACCTCGACCCGACCGACATCGACCGCATCTGGACGCTCGCACCGACCGATGGTGCGGCCGACGTCATCACGACCACCGGCGGCGACGACATCGTGATCGGTGGCCAGGGTGGCGACACGATCAACGCGGGTGACGGCTTCAACATCGTGATCGGCGACAGCGGCGAGATCAGCGCCGCGGTGTCGGGCGCGCCGCAGTTCGGCGCGCACCCGATCACGCTGCGCCTCATCGCCAGCATCGCGCCGAGCGTCGGTGGTGACGACGGGATCACCACCGGCGGCGGTCGTGACATCCTCATCGGCGGCATGGGTGCCGACGCGATGACCCTGGGCGGCAACGTCGACATCGCGCTGGGCGACAACGGCCGGATCACCTACTTCACCGAGGACGCGCCGTCGACGACCGAGACCGGCATCAAACGGATCCAGACCACCGACCTCAACATCGGTGGAGCCGACCTGATCCACGGCGGCGCCGGCGAGGACCTGCTCATCGGTGGCTCGTTCGCGGACACGATCGACGGTGACGAAAACGACGACATGATCTTCGGTGATCAGCTCACGATCGACCGCCGTCCCGGCGTGACCACCAACCCGCGGTTCCAGACGCTAAGCGGCAACCACATCTACAGCCGTTCGGACCTCAACACAGCGCTGGCGATCTGGGGCGAGAACTCCGGGCAACTGCTCGTGAACGGCGTCGCGCGCTCCTACCGCGACCCCGATGGCGCGCCGTGGTGGGCGGAGCTCCAGATCGTCGAGCTGTGGCACTCGGCCGTGATCGAGGCCGGCGCGCACGCGGTCGCGGGTCTGGCGAGCTTCGGCAACGACTACATCGCCGGCGGTGCAGGCCACGACGTGATCTTCGCTCAGCTCGGCAACGACACCGTGCAGGGCGACGGCGGCATCGAAGGCAAGTTGGCCGGCACCCCGGCCGGCGCGTTCCGCACGCCCGGCGGCGTCACCGATCCGATGGGTCCGCTCACCGTCACGCCGTCCTTCGAAGCGGCGACCGACGGCGAGGACTACATCGAGGGCGGCGGCGGCTTCGACGTGATCTTCGGTGGGCTGGGTCAGGACGACCTGATCGGCGGCAGCTCGGCGCTGTTCACGCTGACGACCTCCGCGATGCGTCCGGATCTCGCCGATCTGATCTTCGGTGGCGCCGGGACCGACATCTCGCGCAACTACCAGGAAGCCGTGAACCACTGGCGCGACGCCGACACGATCGCGGGTGACAACGCGAACGTGATCAGGATCGTCGGCATCAACGGCACGGACGTTGGCCTCACCACCAAGTACGTGCGGTTCCGCTACGACGATCCCGCGATCGCCGGCTACAGCTCGACCAACCCGATCGTCGTGCGCGGCGTGGCGCTGCTTGACACGATCGCGGGCGGCCCGGACTTCCGTCCGGACTGCTTCACCGCGGTGCCAGCGGCCGGTTGCATCGCCGACATCGGCGGCGCCGACGAGATCCACGGTGAGTCCGGCGACGACACGATCTACGGCGAGAGCGGCAACGACGTGCTCTACGGCGACGGCGACGACGACGACCTGATCGGCGGCTGGGGCCACGACTGGATCAGCGGTGGCACGGGCTCCGACGGCGTGCTCGGCGACGACGGGCGCATCTTCACGAGCCGCAACACGACCACGGGTGAGCCGCTCTACGGCGTCGCCGGGTTCGCCTCGGGCGACCTCAACAAGACGATCTCGACCCCCGGCAAGATCCAGCAGGCCGTGATCAACATCACCAACGCGCTGAAGAAGACCGACGACATCAGCCCGTACAACCTGCGGCCGAACGCGCTGGGCGCCGACGACCCGCACTTCAACCCGTCCTTCGCCGACGACATCATCTTCGGCGGGCTCGGCGACGACTTCCTGCACGGTGGCTCGGGCGACGACGCGGTCTCGGGTGCAGAGGCGATGACGGAGTCCTACGCCGAGCGTTACAGCAGCGGCGTCCTCGTCGGGGTGGTCCGCACCGACTTCAGCCGCCCGTACAACGGCGGAGACATGCTGCACTTCGTCAGCGCCACCACCAACGGCCAGCGCGTCGGTCAGTTCCCGCTCTACGACGAGTTCGACCCGCGCCGGATCGTGCTGCTCAACGACAACGGGACGCTCAACAAGACCGGAACCGGCAAGCAGTTCTTCCTCAACTTCACCAAGACCGATGGCCCGTCCGTCGGTCCGTCCCCGAACGTCAACACCGACGGCAGCGACATCATCTTCGGCGACCTCGGCCATGACTGGGTCGTCGGCGGCACCGGCAACGACACCATGTGGGGCGGCTGGGGCAACGATCTGCTCAACGCCGACGACGACTTGACGACCAACGGTGGGCTCAACGACGCCGTCGACAACCACGCGACCTACAACGATCGGACCTTCGGCGGCGCCGGGTTGGACGTCCTGACCGGTAACACCGTGCCCGACCGTCTCATCGACTGGGTCGGCGAGTACAACTCCTACATCGTGCCGTTCAACCCGTACGGCATCGACACGGTCAGCCGTCAGCTCGCGCCCGGCCTCAAGGAGTTCCTGTACCAGCTCTCACGCGCACAGGGCGCCGATCCGACGCGGCCCGCCGACGACGCGAGCCTCGACCCGGCGCGCAACGGCGAGCCGCACGGCGAGATCGGGCTCGTGACCCAGCAGGATCCGTTCTGGCAGGAGGAGAGCGGCGGTCCGCGCGACCCGCAGGCCGGCAACGGAAGCGGCAGCAAGGAGACGCAGGCATCGTCGGACTTCAACGACGGCTCGATGTCGCGCTTCGCGCCGGACAGCGGCAAGTTCGAGGTCAAGAGCGGCTCGCTGTCGGTCGGCGCTGCGTCCCTGGGCGGCGACGCGGTCGCGGTCTACAACCACGACACCTACCTGCCGGTGTACTTCGAGATCCACGCGGCGATCAAGACCACCAAGCCGACGGGTGGCTGGAAGGCGAACGCCTACGTGGTCTTTGACTACTACAGCCCAACCGACTTCAAGTTCGCAGGCATCGACATCGCGTTGAACAAGTACGTGATGGGCTACCGGGATGCCACGGGGTGGAAGACGGTCGCGCAGGCCAACGTGCAGATCAAGCCGGACACCTTCTATCAGATGCTCGTGGCGGTGAACGGCACGGCGGTGACCGTCTCGGTGAACAACGCGAGCCACTTCACGCATGTCTATCCGGCGCGCAAGCTGGGCGACGTGACCCTCGGGCTCAACCACGGCTTCGTGGGTGTGGGCTCGGACAACGCGAAGGGCAGCTTCGACAACATCTTCATCAAGGTGCTCGCGCCCGAGATCACGCTGGACCACAACGAAGACTTCAACGACGGCGTTGCCAACCTGTTCACCGGCCCGCAGACCGGGACGTGGCAACTCGCGGGCGGGCGCTACGCCGCCGCCGCCGACGCGGGGTCGACCGCAGCGAGCCTCGTCGATCTGGGCATCGGGCGCGGCCTCAACCCCAACACGTACTTCGAGCTGACGACCGTGCTCGGTACCTCATCGATCGCCGGCCTGATCTTCGACCGCTACGGCATCGACGACTTCAAGTTCGCCGCGATCGATGTGGAGACGGGCCGTGTCTTGGTCGGTCACCACGAGCCTCGCGGTGGCTGGACCGTCGATGCGTCGGCCGTGCGCACGCTGACCCCGGGCATCGACTACCAGCTCGGCGCGACGATGCGCGGCGCGGCGGTGAGCGTGACGCTCAACGGTGGGTTCGTGTTCAGCTACGGGTTCAATTCCTCACCGATCGACGGCGGCTTCGGTTTGTTCGCTCGAGGCGGGACCGCGTCGTTCGACAGCTTCCGTCTGCGCACTAACGATCCGGCGTTCACGGCTCCTTCGGGCGGGCTGATCACCAGACAGCGTGCACCGAAGGCATCCGCGGCGCGCCTGCACGAGTCCTCGCTGGACGGCCTGGTCGCCTCGGCTCGCGCGCACTGGGCTACCGCCGGCGCCGACGTGTCTGCGCTGGAAGGCTTGCGTGTCGCGATCGCGGACCTGTCTGAGGGGTTCCTCGGCTTCGCGGCCGGCTCGACGATCTACCTCGACGTGGATGCGGCCGGCTGGGGCTGGGACCGCATCGATCCGCTCGAAGTGATGATCCACGAGATGGGCCACGTGTTGGGCTTCGAGCACGACGACGCAGCGCTGTACCCGGTGATGGCGGCGTCGGTCGAGATTCGTCCGCCGGTCGCGGACACCGTCACGATCCCGCCCGTTGAGGCGAGGCCCGTCATCGCCCTGCCGCAGCGCGCTGGATCTACGACGCGTTCGCTGGCGCTCGTTCGGATGCAACGCGCCGCTGCGGGTGGCGAGCGTGCGCCGGCGGCTCGCTCGATCGTCCACGCGGTCTCTTCCGGGGCGCCCCCGGCGTGGCTGCTGTTGTTCGTGTTGCTCGTCGTAGTCGCGGCGAGCCGCCCTACGCGTCGCCTGCGCTGGCGCTGAGCTGAACGAGCGCCGCGATGGCGCACATCATGTCGAAGACGTCCTCTGCCTCCGAACGTTGCGGATCGAGGCGCTCATCAGTTCGATCCCGAGGACATCGCGCAGATCGGCGGCGTGGCGCGCCGGCACGACCGCGGTCAGCGCGCCCTGCGGACGGACTATGCGACGGTAGCCCACGATGCCGCTTCGGGATCGCTGATGTGCTGCCCGAGACAGACCACGGTGTGCCTGCCGTTCGCGGAAAATGGTCGCTAGTCGTCTCGACCTGGGATTTCTCATGTTCGCTCCCGTCCGAGTGAGGGCTACGTAATCAAAGCTTGACTTGAGTGGGAGGAGTGGGACCCTCGCCCAGCTGGCCGAAGCCGTTGTAGCCCCAGCAGCGGGCGGTGCCGTCGCCGATCAGGGCGCAGCTGTGCCCACCGCCCGCGGCGATGGTGGTGGCGCCCGATAGCCCGGAGACCACGACCGGTGTGGTGCGGTCGGTGGTGGTGTCGTCCCCCAGCTGGCCGTTGGTGTTGTAGCCCCAGCAGCGGGCGGTGCCGCCTTCGATCAGGGCGCAGGTGTGAGAGCCGCCCGCGGCGATGGCGGTGGCCCCCGATAGCCCAGAGACCACGACCGACGTGGTGCGGTTGGTGGTGGTGCCGTCGCCCAGCTGGCCGGAGCCGTTGGCGCCCCAGCAGCGGGCGGTGCCGTCGCCGATCAGGGCGCAGCTGTGGTAGTAGCCAGCGGCGATGGCGGTGGCCCCCGATAGCCCGGAGACCACGACCGACG
>JBKJXT010000467.1:0-6272 GCA_046716205.1 Actinomycetota bacterium | reverse complement strand
GGGCTCGGTGATGTGTATATGAGACAGGTTTGACGCGGGACCAGATCACGATCGCGTGGCCGCAGACGATCGAGAAGCCGGCGGACACGCAGGCGCTCCTCAGTTACTTCAACCAGCGCTACGAGTTCTACGGACGCAAGCTCGTGCTGAAGGGGTTCGCGCCGAAGGGTGGGGTGTTCGGCGAGGTGAGCGCGTCGGACATGCAGGCCGATGCCGACCGGGTGCACGACGAGATGGAGGCGTTCGCATCGCTGGCCTACGTTCCGCGAGCGGGTGCCGAGCATCACTACTACGACCGGCTCGCGCGCCTGGGGATCGTCAGCGTCGACAGCCATGCCTCGAACCGAGAGGAGTCGCATCTCGCGAAGTACGCGCCCTACCAGTGGGCCTACCTGCCGTCCTTCGACGTCATGATGCGCAACTTCGCGGAGTTCATCTGCAAGTCGCTCGCCGGTCGGCCACCGCGATACGGCGGGGTCGGAACCTCGGAGTTAGAAACCCCGCGGGAGTTCGGGCTGGTGTATCACGTGTCGGACGACGGTTCGTCGCCGAGCCGCACGACGCTGCTCGCCGCGCTGAAGAGCTGCAAGGTCGAGCCGGCGGTCGTGACGCAATACACCGACGCACAGCAGACCGTGCTGCAGCTGAAGAACGCGAACGCGACGTCGGTGATATGCCTGTGCCAGGGCGACCAGTACTTCACGATGATGCCCGAGGCCACGAACCAGGTGTACTTCCCCGAGTGGCTGATCTCGAGTTACCACTACCTCGACTACGACTCGGCGGCGCAGAAGTACCCGAACGAGCAATCGGCGCACGCGTTCGGAGTCACGTTCCACAACAAGTGGCTGCCGCAGAAGCAGATGCCGTGGTACCAAGCGATCAAGGAAGCGGATCCCGACTACGAGACCGGCGACGACGGATACGCGAGCTCGGCGTACGAGCGGTACTACGAGCTGCTGGTACTGGCGTCGGGGATCCAGATGGCGGGCCCGAACCTGACGCCGAAGACGTTCCAGGAGGGGATGTTCAAGGCGTACTTCCCGCCGCCGGGATCGGGGCGCGATCCGCTGTACTACGCGGGCGGTGGGTTCTCACCGGGCGACCACACGATGGTGCAGGACGGAACGATGATCTGGTACTCGCAGTCGGAGATGGGCTACACGACCAACGTGCGCCGGGGAACCTTCTGCTACATCAAGAACGGCCTGCGGTACGGACTGGGCCAGTGGCCGCGAGGCGACCCGAAGTTCTTCGAGGGGTCGTGTAAGTAAACGGTGGCGTGAGGCGGTTTCTTTACGGGATTACACTCACCAGTGAGCAAGATCCCGTATGAAAACCCCGGGGAGTGTCGTGGGGGGTAGCTCGGTGTCGAAGCAGCCCACGCTCATGTTCATCTACGGACCGCCCGCGGCGGGCAAGCTCACCGTGGCGACCGCGCTCGCCGAGCGGACCGGTTTCAAGGTCTTTCACAACCACGCGACGTTCGACCTCGCAGCGTCCTTACTTCCGGTGATGAGCCCACCATTCATCGACCTCATCGAGCGTCTCCGGCTCGATGTGATCGACGTCGCGATGCGCGCCGGCACCGACCTGATCTTCACCTTCGCGTTCGCGGATCCTGAAGATCGACCGTTCGTCGCAAGGACAGAGGAGGTTGTGGCCGCAGCGGGCGGGCGTGTCTGCTTCGTGCACCTGCGCCCGACGCAGGCCGAGCTCGAGCGTCGGGTCTTGGAGACCTCCCGCGCATCCCACGGCAAGCTGCGCGATATCGACACCCTGCGGGGCGTGCTGCTGCGGTGGGGGATGCACACCTCGATCCATGAGGATGACTTCGCGTTGGACAACACCGAGATACCCGCGGCGGATGTCGCCGAACAGATCCAGCGGCACTACGGTCTGTAACGCAGGCGCGCCCAGCCAAGTAGCATGCGCGCCGACGACTCGAAGGAGGAGAGCGCGATGAGCTACAACCCGTACGACCCACTTCCGCAGCTGCCGACGTTCGAGCTCACGAGCAAAGACATCGCCGACGGTGAGGAGCTCCCGGAGGCTCAGCGCAGCGGCCTCATGGGCGCGGGAGGCAAGGACGTTTCTCCGCAGCTGTCGTGGACCGGCTTCCCGCCCGAGACCAAGAGCTTCGCGGTCACCGTGTACGACCCCGATGCCCCGACCGCGAGCGGCTTCTGGCACTGGGCCGTCGCGAACATCCCCGCCGACGTCACCGAGCTCCCCACCGGCGCGGGCGATGAAGGCGGCGACCTTCTGGCCGGCGCGATCACGCTACGCAACGATGCCGGGCTCGCCCGTTACCTCGGCGCCGCTCCACCACCCGGGCACATCCGTCACCGGTACTTCTTCGTCGTGCACGCCCTGGGGGTCGACAAGCTCCAGCTCGACGCCGGCGCGTCGCCTGCCTACCTCGGCTTCAACCTGTTCATGAACGCGATCGCTCGCGCGACGATCGTGAGTCATTACCAGGCTTAGTCAAGCGCCCCGTCGGCGCGCAGGCGCGCGATCTCCTCGGCCGTGAATCCGAGGATCTCGCCGTACACGTAGTCGTTGTCACGCCCCAGGGTTGGGCCCGCCCTCTCGAACGACGGCGGCGACGCCGACAGTCGGAAGCCCAGCGCCTCGTAGCGCTGCCCATCGATCACCGGGTGCTCCATCGGATGGAAGTGCCCGCGGTGCGCGAGCTGCGCGTCATCGTTG
The DNA here is from genome assembly GCA_046716205.1 of Actinomycetota bacterium. Taxonomy (GTDB): domain Bacteria; phylum Actinomycetota; class AC-67; order AC-67; family AC-67; genus JBKJXT01. The sequence continues at coordinate 3,560 of JBKJXT010000467.1, read as the reverse complement.
AGATCCTCGAGGTCCAACACCTCGACGCCCTCCAGACCCTCGGCGCGCAACCGCATCGCCAGCACGTCGCGCTCCTGCGTCGACGTCCACGCCTGCAGCGCCGCCTCTACCGCGTCGACCGCCGCGAGGCGCTCCGCCAGCGTCGCGTACCCGTCGATGCCTGCCAGGCGCGCGAGCGTCGCCCATTCAGCATCCGACCAACACGCGATCGCGATCCAGCGATCGTCGCCGGCGCACCGGAACGCGCCGTGCGGAACGGCGCGAGGTGACCGGTTCCCCAGTCGCGATGGTGCGACGCCCGTCACGGCGTGCTCGATCACCGTGTCGGCCACGCAATACACCGCGCACTCCACCTGCGACAGGTCGATGTGCGCGCCGTCGCCCGTCCGCGCTCGCCGGACCAACGCAGCCATCACCGCCGACGCCGCGAAGCGAGGTGACAGCGAGTCGGTGATCGTGCCGTACGGGCCGAGCGGTTCCGCGTCGGCGTAGCCCGTGAGATGGTTGAATCCGCTGAGCGCCGCGCCCTGCCCCCCGAAGCCGGGATAGTCGCGCTCCGGGCCGGTCTGCCCGTGCAGGCAGGTCGACACCATGACGAGGTCGGGCTTGAAGGTGCGTAGTTCGTCGTAGGAAAGGCCCCACCGCGCCATCGCTCCCGGCGCGAAGTTCTCCGCGACGACGTCGGCCCACTCGACCAACCGCAGCGCGATCGAGCGCGCCTGGGGATGCTTCATGTTCAGCGTGATCGCGAGCTTGTTGCAATTGAATGCGGCGAACATCGGCGATGCGTCCAGCGACCGCTGCGTCGCGCTCATCGCGTACAGCCGCAGGAAGTCCGGGCGCGCGCTGCTCTCGATGCGGACGACGGTCGCGCCGTGATCGGCGAGGTAGCGCGTCGCGAGCGGACCCGCCGCTCCCGCCCCGAACTCCAGCACGCGTACGCCCGCCAAGGCCGGCTCTTCGTCGGCGACGCCGTGGAACGAGCGCGGCTGCCACGCAGCGTCGACACGGGGACGCACGCGCGGTTCCCCCGTCGCAAGGAAATAAGAAGCCGGCAGCGGCATGCGACCGAGAGCCTTATCGTCCCCGTCAACGAACAGACCTCGCGCGGCCGACTGCCGGCTCGCCTGGATCTCTCTGGCAGTGTTGGCGGGCGCCAGCATAAGCCCACGGTCAAGTGCTTCCTGGTAGAGGCGGGTCATCGACTTGGTCAGGAAGAACGCCGAGATCGGGGCACTGATCGCCTCGACGTCCTCATGGCTCAGGTCGTTGTGGTTGTAGGAGTCCCAGTCGCGCTCGGTCAGCGCCGGCGTCGCCATCTCATCCTCCGCGATCCACGCGACCAGGCGCTTGAGCCCCGGGATCCGCGCCGGTCCACCCCGCAGTCCGAAGGTCACGTACCCGTCGGCGCACGGCCAGATCTCGCGCTGGACGGTGCGGCCCACGCGCATGAGCGCGCCGGCGCGCTTCCCGCGCCCGAGCCCAAGGCGCGCCTGGCCGACCCGGCTCATCGTTGCCAGCAGATGCGCCTCCTGCAGCGAGACGTCGATCACCTGCCCGCGCCCGGTCCGCTCACGCTGCAGTAACGCGATCCCGATCGCAGCGACGGCGTCTGCGCATCCGTGGTACCAGGACGTCGGGTAGGTGCACGCGACCGGCGCGCGATCCGGCTCGCCGGTCATCCACATCACGCCAGACTGCGCTTGCACGGCCAGGTCCGAGGCGCGCCACGCAGCTTTCGGGCCGGTGCGCCCGAACGGGGTGATCGAGCACCAGATGACGTGCTCGGGCGCGCTCACGTACCGGTCGCTCACGCCCGTCTCGATCACGACGTCCGCGCGCCCGATCAACGCGGTGGGATCCTCAACGATGCGCGCGCCTGCCCCGTACGCGGCCCACGCGTACGGCAGCGTGGCGGCCTCAGCAGGGGCTGCGGTGACGACGTCCGCGCCGAGGTCGGCGAGCATCCGTCCGGCGAGCCAGCCGCTGGGATCGCACAGCTGCACGACGCGGATCCCGTCGAGCATCGGTGGCGGCGACTGCATGCCGCCGGAGGTTAACGCTTCGCGACCGCCAGGCGCGCCTTGCCTCGCGCTCGCTTCGAGGTCGCGTCCTGCACTCGAGCGCGTACCTCTTCCAGCGTCCGTGCGAGGTCATCCACGTTGTCGAGCAAGCCTTCGCGCGCCGCCGCCGCCAGGTCCCGATCGGTGCCCTCCATCAGCTTCGTGAGTCGCAGCGAGAGCGATGCCATCGGCTTCGCAAGGACCATGTGCGGCGACGCCGCCGGACCGTTGGTCGCGCGCGAGGTCTGCGAGAGCCGGTCGACCGACCACTGGCCGTGCGTCGCGCGGTCCAGCCACACGAGCCGGTCGGGGAGTGCGGCAACCGCCTGGAAGTGTGAGAACGAGAGCTCGGCGAACCGGCCCCGCGAGGTCTGGTCGTACGATGCCGACACCCAGCGGAAACGTCGCACGGTGCCGACCGACTCGCCGATCTCGTCGGCGAAGCGCTTGAGTGCGCCGGAGCGGTACCGGCGCTCCACCAGGTTCGCGAGGTCGCCGATGCGCCACGCTCCGCCGTCCGCGGCCGCACGCGCCGCCCGGCCCTCGCGCACGATGCGCGCCCAGTCCAGCAGGCGTGGATCACCCTCCAGCGGGCGCTCGTCCGAGGCTTCGAGGAATTCGTCGATGTGCATGACGCGCATGGCCGCACCTCCGGGTCGAAGCTGACGCGGTCGTCAGTGTTGAGTGCTACTTAACACTTTTGGGACTGCCCGTGTCAAGGACGGAGGCGAACCAGCGGAGGTTGTCGAGCCAACGCTGGGGCGTGCGCCCACCGAAGCCGCACTTGATCACGTCGACCCCCAGTGCGGTGAGTTCCTGGATGCGCCCGGCGACGGCGTCGTCCTGTTGCACCCGGCCCAGCGGCGCGGCGACCACGACGCGGCGACCGAGTTCGGTCGCGCGCCCGATCCCGCGTGCGATGTCCTCGTCGGTCACGTCGAAGGGCGCCCAGCAGTCGCCGAGCTCGACCGCCCGCCGCACCGCGCGCATCGAGTTGCCCCCGATCCAGATCGGCGGCCGCGGCTGCTGTACCGGGCGCGGCGCCATGCGCGCATCGTGCACGCCGTAGTACGCCCCCTCGAAGTCGATGTCGCCCTCGGCGCGCCAGCACGCGTCGATGATGCGCAGGTACTCGTCGGTGCGCGCGCCACGGTCGGCGAAGGGCACTCCGAGGATGTCGAACTCCTCGCGCAGGTATCCGCTGCCGGCGCCCAGCACCGCGCGCCCGTCGCTGATGTGGTCGAGCGACGCGAGCGCCTTCGCCACCGAGAACGGGTCCCGGTACGGGAGCACGATGACGTGGGTGATGAGGCGCAGGCGCGTCGTGATCCCGGCGGCGAGGCCGAGCAGCACGAACGGATCGACCCACTGCTCACCGCCGCCCGAGGCCGCCCACGCGTTCGGCGCGAGGATGTGATCGGGCGCCGTCACGCCCCAGAAGCCGAGCTCGTCGGCGGCGACGAGCGCCTCGCGCAGGAATCCCGGATCGCCGAACCC
>JBKJXT010000466.1:0-2654 GCA_046716205.1 Actinomycetota bacterium | reverse complement strand
GCCGTTGATCCCGAGTTTCACCCGGCCGCGGATGGGGTCGCCAGTGCGTGACGCACCAACGCTCGCGAGGTAGAGCTTGACGGTTATCGCCTTGATCGGACCCTCGTACTCGCCCTCGGCGTTGAAGTCGTAGATGCCCCTGTAGCCCCCGCTCGACAACGGGCGCGTCGCGGCGGCGAAGCAGGCGGCAGGATCGGCGAGCGCGCGCGTCGGCGCCACTGTGTCCCACGACGGTATCGCCGAGTTGTCCGCGATCAAGTTCACGTTGTTAACCGGGGTTGTGTGGTTCGGAGCGCAGTGGAAATAGTTCGTTCCGGCCTCGGCGGAGCTGGGCAAAGCGTTGCCCAGGACTGCCAAAGCGGCGACGACGGCCAGCGATACTTTCCTCATGTAGACCTCCTGCTGATGTGGACATACTGGTCCTTCGACACGAAACGGGCATTCCCTGCACAGCTGGCGTCGGGGATCGACCGAGAAACATTCGCCGACGTGCAGGAACCACCCCTGCGCGCCACGAACTTCCAGACGATGGGGGACTCCAAGGGCCCAACGGGTATCAGCAGGCGCGATCTACTCAAGCTTTCGGCGATGACGTCCGTGGGTTTGCTGGTCGGCCGGACCGCCGTCGCGCTGGATGAGACGACCACCTCATCGCCGTCGTTCCGCGTGGATATCCCCGACCTCAGGGAGGCGGCGGCCAACGTCGTGGCGATCTCGATGGATCCTCTCGTGATCGGATCGGCGCAAGACGACGTACCGGTCACGGTGGACGCACTCGGGGGTCCGGGAACCGCGCGATGGGGAGATGCGCACCTCACGTTCGTGATGCCGGACGGTGAGCGAAACCCCGGCCTTCGCGAGTGGTTCGACCTGACGGAGGCGGGGACGCCCCGCCGAAAGAACATCAGTATCACCCTGTTCGCTCCGACCGGCGGCACGCTCGGACTGTATGTGCTCGTCGACGCGTACCCGGTCGAGTGGTCCGCAGGAACGTTCGACTACCGCCCGGCATTGCAGACGGAGACGCTGGTCTTGCGTCCCGCCAGGATCGACGAGCGATCGAGCGAGAGGCGCTGACGATGCCGGGCGGAGGAGTGGGGACCAGAGTCGTCGGTTTCGAGGTCGTCATCGACGGTCTGCAGAATGCGGGCGTCTGGGAGTCGTGGTCCGGAGGCGGCCTGCAAGCGCGGCACACCGTTCAAGACGTCGCCGCCGTCGGGAGGATTCCCGGAGCCTACAAATGGGCGCACATCACGCTGAAGCGCGGAGTCGGCGACAACAAGGTCATCTTCGACTGGATCAAGAAAGCAATTTCAGGGGAAGAGAAGACCCGTGACGTGAAGATCACTGAGATGGGTCTTACCGAGGAAGGGCAGGTCCAACCGATAAGGACCTACACGTTCGTGAGCGCGTGGCCCAGGAAATATTCCTATCCCACACTCGACAAGTATTCGAGCGGTCCGGCGTACGAGAGCGTGAGCCTGCGCTTCGCGCGGGTCGAGATCACCTAGCTCGGCGTCAGAAACCCACGGTCTATCAGAGCTCGGATCCCTTCGAGCGCGGGCTGCGTCACGTGCTCGCGAGACGTCTCCATGGACGCGGCGACTTCGTCGAGGATCTCGCGCAGGCGGCGCTTGCCATCGCAGCGGGACACGACGTCCCCGAGCGGTCCCTCCATCGTCGCGCTGTACGCAAGGCCGCTCGTCAGGCGAAGCGTGCTGCCCGCGGATATCCAGGATGAGTCACCCGGGATGCGTCTTTCGTCGAGGGTGCAGTCCGGCGCCGGTCGAAGGGCTGTCTCGAGCAACGTTCGGTCGTCGACCTCGTCGAGGAAGTCCCGGTTGTCGAAAACGCGCACGATCGACTCACCGGCGGGTGCAATGAAGGTCCCGGGAAAGTCGTCCACGCGAAACCATGATCGGGCGCCGGATCGCCTCAGCACGATGAACCCACTGCTGATCGCTTCGACGCCCGCTCGTTGAAGCGCCTCGACCCACCGCGAGGTCGTTTGGCGCCGGTCCTCGCGTGCCTCCGTGAGATACATCCACTTTTCCGCGTACTGCGCCGGATCCACGGTTTCGGTCCTGAGCACCCAGCCGCTGCATCCGGAGCCGCCCAGCCAGGAAGCCAGCCGTTCCTGCCACGGCTCACCAGCGACATGCGCCCAGTTGCAAAGCATCAGGAACCACCCGCCGTCGGCGAGCACGCTGGGTACCTCGCGGACGATCCGCTGGATCAGGTCGTCGCTCGGCGCGCCGCTGTCGCGGAAGGTGTACCGGACGTCGGGGCTCATCACGAACGGGGGATTAGCAACGACGAGATCGAACCGCTCCCCCCGAGCTGGCTCCAGCATGTCGCCCTCGCGCCAATGGATCCCCGTCGCTCCGTTGAGCGCCGCATTGAACCGCGCGAACGCAAGCGCGCGCGCATTGACGTCGATGCCGACCACCCGAGCGGAGTACCGCGCGGCCTGAAGGCCGAGAACCCCGGTCCCGCAACATAGGTCGAGGACGGATCCGAACGGCCTGCGTATCGTCAACGCGCCGAGGCTCAGCGTCCCGAGGGAGATGCCCAGAACGTGATCAACCGGGATCGCTCCGGTCGCGTCGTACGGAAGGTCGGATACGACGAGCAAACCGTCGTACGGAACGATT
>JBKJXT010000465.1:0-11528 GCA_046716205.1 Actinomycetota bacterium | reverse complement strand
CGGGGCGGGGGCCGGCGGGGGGGCGCGACGTTCGTTTTTGGGCCCTGAGCGGTTTGGGGCCCCGGCCCTGGGCGCGCGAGGTCAGGGACCGGCGCGCCGTGGGTGGTGGCCAGGGGCGGACTTGAACCGCCGACACCCGGTTCTTCAGACCGGTGCTCTGCCAACTGAGCTACCTGGCCGATAGCAGGCGGCCAGGATACCAAGCGAAGCCCCGCCGTGGTCATGGCTTATCCGCGCGCCGTACGGGAGCCCGCCGTACGAGGCAGCGCCGTACGGGAGCGCCTGCTCCTCGGCGCGATACTCACCGCGCAGCCACCTGTTCACGATCTCGTGCGAGACGCTGAGTTCCTTGGCGATCTGCCGCAAGGACGCGCCTGCCTCGCGGAGATCACGTGCGCGCCGCTGGTTCGCGCGCCGTGTTGCTCGAGCTTCGGCCGCCCGGATGTTCTGCTGCAGCTGCCGGATCTGGCGGCGGGTCGGTCGCGGAGGCTTCCCGGCCGCTCGAAGGAAATCGGCCGAGCCTTTCCGCCCGTGATCATTGGCGCGCATATGGCAGGAGCGGCACAGCGCGATCAGGTTGTCGAGGCTGTTGTCGCCGGAGAACCGATACGGGTGGATGTGGTGAACGTCGAGCGCGCGCCCGTTCTTTTGAGGGGTCTTGCCGCAGTGACGACAGACGCGATCGCGCGCCCGAACCAGCTGCTTGGTCTTCTCCCATCCGGGCCCGTAAGACTGTGCGCGCCCGCCGCGCCACCGGCCGTTGAGCTCGCCTCTAAGAGGCACGATTCTGCGATGCTTGTAGGAGCACGCCTTCGAGCAGAACTTGCGGCCAGGCCGTCGCCATTCAGGGAGCCACTTCTTTGCTCCGCATCCCTGGCACCCGAGCTGGAACCAGCCCGGTCGATCCTCTTCGGTGCCCATCGCGGCGCACCTTAAGGGGCGCCACTGACATTCACTATCTGTGTTCGAACGACTACTCTCCGCGGGCGTGAGGGGACTTGAACCCCCGACCTTCACCTTGACAGGGTGACGAGCACTCCAGACTGCTCCACACGCCCAAGCAGCAACCGAGGGTACCACAGCCGCGCTCTCGCGTAACCGGTAGATGCCGAGTCTTGGCCGGTTGACCGGCGCGGGCATCCACCTTGACCGGCGCGCGACTCCAAACCGAAGATGCGCGCCGTGTGTGTCTTCTGCTCCATCATCCGCGGTGACGCCTCCGCCCCCGTCGTCCTCGACGACGACCTCGTCATCGCCTTCCTCGATCACCGCCCCGTCTTCCCCGGTCACGTCCTGGTCGTCCCCCGCGACCATCACGAAACCCTCGCCGACCTCCCGCACGAGCTGATCGAGCCCCTCTTCACCCGCGTCCAGCGCGTCGCCCGCGCCGTCGAGGGCGCCCTCGGCGCGCACGGCACCTTCGTGGCTATGAACAACAAGGTCTCGCAGTCGGTTCCTCACCTCCACGTGCATGTGGTGCCCCGGCGGCGTAAGGATGGGCTCCGCGGCTTCTTCTGGCCGCGCACGACGTACGAGAGCGACGAGCAGCTCGAAGCGATCCGCGCTTCGATCGCGGCAGCGTTGGACTGAAGGGGAAGCAGATGGGCATGGAGCCGCCACCGCCCCAGGCGATCGTCGTCTTCGGCGCGTCCGGCGACCTGTCACATCGCAAGCTCCTGCCCGCGCTGTACGAGCTCGCGCGCCAGGGCTTGCTGCCCGAGCGGCGCGCCATCGTCGGGTACGCCCGAACCGAAGCGACCGACGACGAGTTCCGCGATCAGGCGCGCGCATCGGTCGCCGAGCAGGCAGGGCAGACCGACCTCGACGACGCGACATGGAAGGCGTTCGCCGACTCGCTGTACTACGTGTCCGGTTCCTTCGACGGCGAGCACGCATTCCACCCGTTGCATCAGCGCCTCGACGAGCTCGACCGAACCATCGGGCTCCAGAAGCGCCGGCTCTATTACTGCGCGACGCCGCCGTCGGCGTTCGAGAGCATCGTCGACCGCCTCGGCGCCTGCGATCTGGAAGGCACGGACTCGCGGATCGTCATCGAGAAACCGTTCGGGCGCGACCTCGAGTCGGGGCGCGCACTTACCGCGCATCTCCACCGCGTGTTCAGCGAGTCGCGCGTGCTGCGCATCGATCACTACCTCGGCAAGGAAACCGTGCAGAACCTGCTCGTCTTCCGCTTCGCCAACTCGATGTTCGAGCGCGTCTGGAACCGCGACGCCATCGACCACATCCAGGTGACGGTCGCCGAAGAGGCCGGCGTGGGCTCGCGCGTCGGCTACTACGATGAAGCCGGCGCGATCCGCGACATGGTGCAGAACCACCTCCTGCAAGTGCTCGCGTTCCTCGCGATGGAGCCGCCGCGGTCGCTGGAGCCGGAGTCGGTTCGCGACGAGAAGGTGAAGGTGCTCAGAGCCGTCCGGCCGTTCAGCGCCGAGGACACGGTGCGCTCGCAGTACATCGGCTTCGCACAGGAAGCCGGCGGGGCCAGCGACACGGAAACATTCGTGGCCGTGCGCGCCTTCATCGACAACTGGCGATGGTCGGGCGTTCCTTTCTACCTGCGCACCGGTAAGCGTCTCCCGCGGCGCGAGACCGAGGGCGTCGTCGTGTTCAAGGACGTCCCCACCTACCTCTACGACACCCTCGACGTTCCGCCGCCGCCGGCGAACCATCTCGTCGTCGGGATCCAGCCGCACGAAGGCATCACGTTCACCTTCCAGGCCAAGGCACCGGGCCCCGGGTTCAGGCCGCGGACCGTCAAGATGGACTTCGACTACGAGGAATCATTCGGCGGGGAGCCGGCGGAGGCCTACGAGCGTCTGTTGTACGACGCGATGAGCGGCGATCACACCCTGTTCACGCGTGCCGATGAGGTGGAGCGCAGCTGGGAGATCGTCGGGCCGTTGCTCGGCGGCGCGCGCCCCCAGCTGTGCAGCTACGAGCCCGGCACCTGGGGACCGCCCGAAGCGAACGAGCTGATCGAGCCACGCCACTGGCATCTTCGATAGGAGGCACAGGATGCAGATCGGGATGGTGGGGCTCGGGCGGATGGGCAACAACATGGCGGAGCGTCTGCGTCGCGCCGGCCACGACGTCGTCGGCTACGACCGCTTCCTCGACATCGGCGACACCGCCTCGCTCGCGGAGTTGGTCGGCAGGCTGAGCGCACCACGCGTCGTGTGGGTGATGGTTCCCTCAGGTGCGCCGACCCAAGAGGCGATCGACGAGTTGTCGAGGCTGCTCGCGCCGGGCGACGTGATCGTCGACGGCGGCAACTCCTACTTCCGCGACTCGATCCGGCGCGCGGAAGCCCTCGCCGACGATGGTCTAACCCTGATTGACGCCGGAACCTCTGGGGGCATCTGGGGGCTCGAGAACGGTTACTGTCTCATGGTCGGCGGCAGCGCCGAGGCGATCGAGCGGCTGCGTCCTGCCTTCGAGACGCTCGCTCCACCCGATGGATGGCGCCACGTCGGCGCGGCCGGCTCCGGGCATTTCGTGAAGATGATCCACAACGGCATCGAGTACGGCTTGCTGCAGGCTTACGCAGAGGGCTTCGACCTCCTGCGTGGATCCAAGCTCTATCCGCACCTGGACCTGCACGGCATCGCCGAGTTGTGGCGTCACGGCTCGGTGATCCGGTCGTGGCTGCTCGACCTGACCGCCGTGGCGCTGCGCGACGATCCGCAGCTCGAGAGGATCGAGGGCTACGTCGCGGATTCAGGGGAAGGACGATGGACGATCCTCGAAGCGCTGGAGGAGGACGTCCCGGCGCCGATCACCGCGCTGTCGCTGTTCGCTCGCTTCGCGTCGCGCCAGCAGGACTCCTACGCCATGAAGCTCATCGCCGCGCTGCGCGAGCAGTTCGGCGGCCACGCGACCAAGGACATCCCGTGATCATCGACGTCTCCCTGCCGATCAGCGACCGCATGTTGACATGGCCCGGAGACCCGCCGGTCGCGGTCACCGCGCGCAGCCGCATGAGCAACGGCGACGCAGCGAACGTCAGCGAGCTCGTCATGGGATCGCACACCGGCACCCATGTCGATCCCCCCTTCCACTTCATCGATGGCACCGCCACCGTCGACGACCTCGCGCTCGACGCGCTCAACGGCCCCGCCATCGTCGCGGACCTCCGCGGCACCGGCGACGAGATCACCCCCGAACATCTGGAGGCACTGCAGCTTCCGGACATCTGCGACCGATTGCTCTTCCGCACCGACAACTCCGCGCTGTGGCGCGAACCAGGGCTGTCGTTCCCCGACTCCTATACCGCGCTCTCCCTCGAAGGCGCGCAGTGGCTCGTCGAGCGTGGTGTCCGATTGGTCGGCACGGATTTCTTGTCGATCGAGCGCAAAGGCGCGAAGGGGCACCCGGTGCACGTGACACTTTTGGGTGACGGCGTGATCATCGTCGAAGGACTCGATCTGTCATCGGTCGCGCCTGGCTCGTACATCTTCAACTGCCTCCCTCTCCGCATATCGGGCGGCGACGGCGCGCCTGCACGCGCGATGTTGGTTACCAACGCCTGAACGCGCGTTCCGGGCACGCGCCGCACCGGGCCATGAACCGGGCACACCTCTAGTTCCAACGCCCTACGACATAAATGACGAGGCCGCCCCATAGACGCGTTGCTAGTTAAAGAAGACAATCTCCATAGCTAGGCCGGGCAGGCCATATCGGGCGCGTTTGAATTTCACCTCCTGCGACCTGGGTCCGATAACCCTCTAGGGCAGTTGCACCACTCAGAAATCGGAGAAGCGGACATGGCGGCAAAGAGATCCAGTCAACTCGTCATCATCGGCGTCAGCGTCTTCGTGATCGGCGCCGGACTCGTGTTCCTCGGACTTCGCTCGAGCGGAGACTCGAAGGACGCGGCGCGCGTCGACGCCGCTCGTCGTGCAGCCGCGGCGCAGAAGGACACGTCGGCGAACACGGCCGCGACGATCGTGCGGGCAGCCGGACAGAACGCAGCAGTCGCTGCGGTTCCGATCCCGAAGGGCATGGAAGCCGTCGCGCTTCGTCTGGACGACGTGCGCGGGCTCTCCGGTTACGCGAAGCCCGGCGACGTCGTCAACGTGTATGCCGCGGTGCGAACGGCCGGCCGTGAAGAGAAGCCGAAGTTCGTCGCACCGTGGGCCAAGCTCATCCTGCCGAACGTCACGGTGCTCGATGTTGTGGGCCCGCCGGCCGGCGTCGCGAAGGGTGAGTACACCTTCCTGCTCGCACTCAGCTCCGTCGATGCCGAGAAGGTCATCTTCTTCTCGCAGTTCGAAAAGGTGTGGGTCACGCTCGTGCCCAAGGGCCAGCCGGACGCCCGCACGCCCGGCATCGATCTCGACCGCGCAAGCCGCTGAACGCGAGGACATCAGTGACCGAGACCAAGATCCTCGTCCTCGACCGCTCCGAGGACCTCGCAGAGCAGGTACGAGCTGCGATGGCCGACACCGACTTCGAGGTCGTCAGCTGCACGAAGATCGGCTCGACGTCGCACATACGATCCGAGCACGAAGGTCCGTTCCAGGTGATCGTCGCAGGACCGTCACTCGGAACGCGCGCCGGCATCAAGCGCCTTGCGACGCTGCATCGCGAGATGCCGTCGGCCGAGATCGTGATGGCGTTCAGCGCTCGTCCGGACGCGAGCTTGCGTGAGATCGTGCAAGCAGGCGCTTCTGACCTCGTCGAGCTGCCGACCGAAGACGCGGTCATCCGCGCCGCGCTCAAGCGCGCCGTCGAATTGGCTGAGCGCGGCCGCAAGTCGCCGTCTGTAGTGATCGCGCAAGCGGCTGCAGCGGCGCCTGCGGTCGCGCCGAAGCAAGGGCGTGTGTTCACCGTGTGCTCGGCGACGGGAGGATGTGGCAAGACCTTCTACGCCGCGAACCTCGCGCTGCTACTGGCGCGCGATCCCAACGCCAAGGTCTGCATCATCGACCTGGACCTGCAGTTCGGAGAGCTCTCGACCGCCCTGCGTTTGCAGCCGCCCTACACGATCGTCGACGCGCTGCGCACGACCGGCGACGACGACGGCGACGCTGCGACGCTCGGTCAGCATCTGGACGAGTGTCTGGTCGAGTACGACGGCAAGTTCTGGGCGTTGGCGGCGCCCAAGGAGCCCGCCCAGGCCGACGAGATCTCGCCCGTCGAGGTCACCAGGGTGATCGAAGCCTTGCGCGAGCGGTTCGACTACGTGGTCGTCGATACGCCGACCGCGCTCGCGGAAACGGTTCTCGCGGCGTTCGACCTGTCCGAGCACCTCTTCGTCATGGCGACGCTCGACCTTCCGAGCGTGCGCAACCTCGGCATGTTCCTGCAGACGCTCACCAAGCTGCGCATCGATACCGAGAACGTCTCTCTGATCCTGAACAAGGTCGAGAGAGACGTCGGCATCGAGCCGGGACAGATCGTCAAGATGTTCCCGCAGGGGTTCCGCTCCACGATCCCCTACGCGAAGGAAGTCTCGAAGTCGATCAACCTCGGCAAGCCGGTCATCGCGTCGTTCCCCGAGTCGGAGGTCTCACGCAAGCTCATCGCGGGCGTGCGCGACCTCGTGCCAGAGGCGCTGGGCAAGTACGGCAGCAACCCCGGCTCCGAGATCGTTCTGTCCGACCGGCCGGGACCGCATGGCATCGGCCGTCTATTCAAGAAGCGCGTGGGGGCCCGATGAAGCTTTCCGAGAGGCTGGCAGCGGTACAGGCGACCACCCCCAAGAAGGTGGCGGCTGAGGAGAGCAAAGACGGGGCGCCGGCGAAGACACCTCGCACCGCGTCGCCACATGGTCCGCGCGCGCCCAAGCCGCAGACCAAGAGCCAGGTCTCGTGGGACGGGACCAAGCGCAAGGTGCGCGACATGGTGCTCGCGGAGGTCGGGCCGAAGCTTTTCGGGCCGAAGGCCTTGCGCGGCGCGGCGCTGGAGAAGGAAGTCAAGACGATCCTCGACCGGATCGTTCGAACCGAGGACGTCAAGATCTCCCCGGTGCAGCGACACGCCTTCGTTGCGGAGGTCATCTCCGATACGCTCGGGTACGGGCCGCTCGACGGCCCCCTCGCAGATCCGTCCGTCACCGAGATCATGTGCAACGCACACGACATCATCTTCGTCGAGCGCAACGGCCTCATCGAGGAGACCGACCTCGCGTTCGCCGACGAGGAGCAGTACCGCCAGGTGATCGACAAGATCGTCTCGGCGATCGGGCGCCGCGTCGACGAGTCTTCGCCGATGGTGGACGCCCGCCTGCCCAACGGCTCGCGCGTCAACGCGATCATCCCACCGCTTGCGCTCAAGGGCTCCGTGTTGACGATCCGTAAGTTCGCCGAGGACCCTTTCACCGCGAAGGACCTCGTCAACTTCGGCGCCTTCTCGATGGAGTTCGTCACGGTGCTTGAGGCGTGCGTGCGCGGGAAGCTCAACGTCCTGATCAGCGGCGGTACCGGCACGGGCAAGACGACGCTGCTGAACGTGCTGTCCTCGTTCATCCCCGAACGCGAGCGCATCCTCACGATCGAAGACGCTGCCGAGCTCCAGTTGCAGCAGCCGCACGTCGTGTCGCTGGAGGCGCGCCCGTCCAACGCCGAAGGTCGCGGTGAGATCCGCATCCGCGACCTCGTGAAGAACGCGCTGCGCATGCGCCCGGACCGCATCGTCGTGGGCGAGTGTCGTGGCCCCGAGGCGCTCGACATGTTGCAGGCGATGAACACCGGACATGAAGGCTCGCTGACGACCGTGCACGCCAACACCGCACGCGACGCTCTCTCGAGGCTCGAGACGATGGTGCTGATGTCCGGCTACGAGCTCCCGGTCCGAGCGATCCGCGAGCAGATCGCGAGCGCGATCCACGTGGTCGTGCAGCTCGAGCGGCTCACCGACGGTACGCGCAAGGTCACCAGCGTGCAGGAGATCCAGGGCATGGAGGGCGAGACCATCCTGCTGCAGGAGGTCTTCAAGTTCCGCTCCAAGTTCGCTTCGGACGGCCGTCAGATCGGCCACATGGAAGCGACCGGGTTGCGTCCCAAGTTCCTGGACAAGCTCAAGGAGCACGGCGTCGAGGTCCCGGCCAAGATGTTCCATCGCTCGATGGACTCGCGCGTGGAGCGCGCCGCCGCCAACGTCGTGCCGGAGTCGCGGGCGTCGCTGTTGAGTCGGGGGCGTCGCCGATGACGGCACTCCTCGCGGCAGTCGCCGTCGGACTGGGCGCGGCATTCATCGTCGTCGCGCTGTTGTTGCGCGTGCGCGAGCGGGATGCCGAACTGCGGATGATCCTCGAGCTGCCGTACGGCGAGAAGGACGTTGCCATCGAGCAGGGCGGCGACTCGATCGTCGCGTTGCTGGAGCCCGGCATCGAGCTCGCGCAGCGAGCGCTCAAGGGCCTCAACATGCACGACCGGATCACCGAGCAGCTCCTCCGCGCTCGGGTACCGCTGCGACCGGGCGAGTTCGTCCTGGTCGCGGCAGGCAGCGGGATCTTCGGTTTCGTGATCGCGTTCCTGTTGACCTCACAGGTCATCATGGGCGCGGTCGTCATGGCGCTGCTGACCGTCGCGCCCTGGTTGTTCGTCGTGCAGCGCTCGGCCAAGCGATCCAAGGCGTTCGAGGCACAGCTCCCGGACTCACTGACGCTGGTCGCGTCGTCGCTGGAAGCTGGCCACACGTTCCTCCATTCGGTCGAGATCATGGTGGAGGAATCCGAGGCGCCGTTGTCCGAGGAGTTCGAGCGTGTACTCGCCGAGACGCGTCTGGGTGATCCGCTGCTCGACGCGCTGCAGCGCATGTCCGAGCGGATGAAGATCCCGGACCTCGACTGGGTCGTGCAAGCGATCCGCATCCAGCAGCAGGTCGGCGGCGCGCTCGGGGAGTTGCTGCTGACCCTTGCCGAATTCATGCGGGCGCGCGAAGAGATCCGGCGCGAGGTCCAGGTCCTGACGGCCGAAGGACGCATGTCCGCGCGCGTGCTTGGCGGCCTCCCGTTGTTCATGTTCATGGTCATCCAGACCCTCAACCCCGCGTACATGAAGCCGATGCTCAACTCGACCGGCGGGCTCATGGCCCTCGGACTGGCGACACTGTCGGTGTTGATCGGCATGGCGTTCATCAAGAAGCTCGCGAAGATCGACGTATGAGGTGGCTCCGATGATGGTTCCATTGGGCGTACTGGCGACCTTCGCGGGGATCGCTCTGCTCGTGTTGGCGCGCCTGCGCGCGGGCGAGATGGATCCGGTCGCGATCCTCGCCAAGCTCGAGGGTCTCGAGGACCTGGCCGACGTGCCGCTGGACGAGTTCTCCGAGCGGCTGTCGCAGCCCCTGGCTCCTCGGGTGCTCAAGCCGTTCGGCTCAAGCATCTCTGGGATGATCAAAGGCTTGCTCCCGCACAACTACCTCGACCGCTTGCGTCACAAGCTCGTCATCGCCGGTCTCGGCCACCGCTTGGGACCGGAAGAGTTCGTCGCGATGCAGGCGATCGGTCTGGGCGCCGGCGCGTTGTTCGGACTGCTGTTCGCGACGATGCTGGGCTGGGGTTCGGTTGGGACGATGCGCGGACTCGCGATCTTCGCAGTGGTGGGCTTCATGGCCCCGACGAACTGGTTGCAGCGCAACCGTGAGGCCCGCAAGACCTCGATCAAGAAGGACCTGCCCGACGTCCTGGACCTGTTGGCGATCTCGGTCGAGGCCGGTGTCGGTCTCGAGGGCGCGATCGACGTCGTGGGCGGGCAGTTCGACTCCCCGCTCTCGCACGAGCTCGGTCGCATGCTGCGTGAGATGGAGCTCGGTGTTCCCCGTCGTACCGCGCTGCAGGATCTGAAGCGCCGCGTGGAGGTCCCGGAGGTCAGCACCTTCGTCGTGTCGCTGGTGCAGGCCGATGCGCTCGGTATGCCGCTGGGACGTGTGTTGCGCACCCAGGCGGTCGAGATGCGCGCCAAGCGTCGTCAGTGGGCGCGCGAGCGGGCCGCGAAGCTGCCGGTCAAGATCATCTTCCCGTTGATGACGTTCATCCTGCCCGCGCTGTTCGTCGTCGTGCTCGGGCCGGCGGTCATGTCGATCAAGGGCAACATCCTGTGATCGGGAGAGATCGGATGACTGCCATCGGGGCGATGAGGCGACGGTTGAACGTTCGCTGCGAGCGAGGCGTTGCGGCGGTCGAGTTCGCCCTCGTGTCGATGGTGTTCATGCTCTTCCTCTTCGGGATCATCACCTACGGCTTCATCTTCGGACTGCAACACAACTTGACTCACGCCGCCTCTGAAGGCGCGCGTTCGGCACTGAAGGCGGTGTCAGGCTCGGAGGTCGCGACGGCCGAATCGAGAGCAGCGAGTGCCCTGTCGTTCGAGACGGCAAAGGACAACGCTGTGATCGATGCGCAGATCGTAACCGGGGATGGGTGCGAGCCGACCAACGCCAACATCAGGTGCATACGCGTCACGATCTCCCTGAACTACGGCGAGCATCCCGTGGTTCCAAGTCTGATGGGCATCGGCACACCCGAGATGATGACGGCGGAAGCGACCGTCCAGCTCGAGTGAGGGGTTGAGCCATGAGGGGTTTCGTTACTCGATGGGGTAAGCAGATAGCTCGCGGTCAGCAGGGGGCGATCGCGGTCATGGGAGCCATCTCCCTGGTCGTGGTGATCGGTGCCGCAGCGCTCGCGGTAGACATCGGCCGGCAAGTCCACACTGAGCGCTGGCTCGGCGGCGTTGTCGACCTGGCGACCTTGGACGCGGGCAACGCGCTCGCCGACCGCCGCGATCCGTCGCGCAACCTCCAAGACGTCGCGTACCAGTTCGCCAGCGAGAGCACGCTGCGCAACCGGTTCGACTACACCGACGTGGACGGTGGCAACCTGCTGACGCTCGAGCTCGGGCTGGCCGACGACGCCACGAAGGTCTTCACGCCATTCCCCGAAGGCACCTCGCAAGCCGTACTCGAGACGGCCAACGCGGTGCGAGTGACCGCCACGACCCTTACCAACTTCAGCTTCTACCCGGGCTCTTCGCCGTCGACGAAGTCGGCCGTGGTGCGGATCTTCCCCAAGAGCGCGTGCTGCACCACGACGGTACCCGACTGGGAGCTTGCGAACGCGACGATCTCTGTCGGCTCGACGCTGGGATCGCTCGAGTCCCGCAACGCGATCATGAACTCGGTGCTCGGCGCGCTCGTCGGCGGCAACATCTCCATGTCGGCGGGGTCCTACGACGGCCTCGCGAGTGCAAACATCTCGCTCTCGGAGCTCTGGACCGAGCTCGGCTTGGATATCGGCTCGCCGACGCAGGTGCTGGATACCCAGGTCAGTTTCCGGCGGCTCCTGGATGCACAGATCGAGATCCTGGACACCCGGGGCGATGCGGCGAGCGTGGAGGCTGCGACCTCGCTACGAACGATCAGGTACGCGACGGATCGGTCGCCTGACTTCACCTTCAGGCAGATCCTCGACATCGGATTGAACTCCCCAGGCGCGGCAGCGGAGGCGACGGTGAACGTCTTGACGATGCTGACGGCTGCGGTGCAGGCGGCCAACGGCAGCAACG
>JBKJXT010000464.1:0-12783 GCA_046716205.1 Actinomycetota bacterium | reverse complement strand
ACGTGTCCGGTCACCGGATCTCCACCATCGAGGTCGAATCGGCGCTCGTCTCCCACCAGTCGGTGGCCGAGGCGGCGGTCGTCGGCAAGAACGACCCCCAGACGGGTCAGGCGATCTTCGCCTACGTGATCACCCGCGGCGGCATCGAACCGCACGAGTCACTTGCCGACGAGCTGCGCGAGCACGTTGCGAACAAGATCGGCAAGCTCGCGCGCCCCAAGCAGATCATGTTCACGCCCGACCTCCCGAAGACGCGCAGCGGCAAGATCATGCGGCGGTTGCTGCGCGACGTGGCCGAGGAACGGACGCTGGGGGACGTGACGACGCTGGCGGATCCTGCGATCGTCGAGCAGATCAGGGAGCGCGCCGCGGCAGCCACCGACGAGTGAGCAACCACGACCCGACGTTGTTCAAGGGGTGCGCGTGGTGGTACGCACGCTACCGAGACCCCTACCCGCCCGGGTTCGCAGACGTCCTGCGCGATGCGTGTGGGCTCGACGGCACCGGAGTGTTGCTCGACCTTGGGTGCGGGACTGGCCACGTCGCGATCCCGATCGCGCCGCTGTTCGACCGGGTCGTCGCGGTCGATCCGGATCCCGAGATGCTCGCGGAAGGCGCGCGGTGCGCCAGCGGGGCCGGCGTGCACAACATCGAGTGGCTGCAAGCCACCGCCGAAGACTTCGTCGAACGGCGCGGCACGTACCGCCTCGTGACGCTGGGGCAGTCCTTCCACTGGATGGATCGCGAACAAGTGCTGGCGGGCCTGGCGCGCACGGTCGTCGACGGCGGTGCGATCGTGAACATCGGCGGGGGGAAGCACGCGCGCAGCCCGGCGACGTGGAGCGCGAGCGAGGAGTTGAAGGAGGGCGACGCCCAAGCGGCGCGTGCCAAGGTGATCGGCGACACGATCGCGCGCTTCTTGGGTCCGACGCGGCGCGCCGGTACGGGGGTGTTCCAGCACCAGCCGGAGCTCCACGAGGCGGTGCTCGCGCGCTCGCCCTTCCACGTGTTCGACACGCGCTCGATCTCCTGGAACCGCGAGGCGACCATCGAGCGCACGGTCGGGTTGCTGTACTCGACGTCGTTCTGCGCGCGCCGGCTGTTCGGCGACCGCATCGACGAGTTCGAGCGCGAGCTGACCGAGGCGCTGCTGGCGATCGAGCCCACCGGCCGATGGACGAACTACTCGGACTGCGAGCTCATCATCGCGCGCCGCGCGCCCTGAGACTCATCGCACTGGATCCCGGCGTGACCCATGACCGGACGAGTCAGTCCTCTGCTTCTCGGGACCGGGACAGGTCGTTGTACCTCTCGTCGAGATCACGGCTCCATCGCTCCCGCAGCTCCTTCTTCAGCTCGTTTCCCGAGAGACCATCGCCTGGGCCTTCACCGGCGCCCATCGAGGAGGGCCGCTCGCGACCCAGGGTCAGCGCGGCGTCGATGAGAGCGTCAAGGCCCGCGGCGGTTTCCGATGAATGGAACTGCGGATTCCACTCCAGCTCGGCCAGAGAGTCGCTCACCACGAACGCCGCGGCCGCCTCGACACCGCGGTGCGTCGCCACCGCGAATAGCGACGCAGCCTCCATCTCGACCGTCAGTACGCCGGCGTCCCGGTAGTGGCGCGCCTCCGCGATCGTCTCGCGATACGGCGCGTCGATCGTCCACGTCGGGCCCTCCGTGAACGAGATCCCTGCGGCGTGCAGCGCGCCTCGCAGGTCGGTCGTGAGACCAGGTGACGGGCGCACATCCTCAGCCGCGTCCAGGTAGTGGTGCGACACGCCTTCGTCGCGGATGGCATCCGAGCACACGATCGTGTCGCCGATCCCCAAAGCCGGACTCAGCGCGCCGGCGGTCCCAGCGATCACGAAACGGCGCACGCCGATCGCGATCAGCTCCTCGACGACGATCGCGGTAACCGGCGCGCCGATCCCGAACCCGGCCACGAGGCCGACGGAAGATCCCGGCGCGACATGCAGAGACGCGTAGCCGAACGGCGCGAACGGATGACGCTCGAACGCGCGCCGAGCGGCGGAAGCTTGGAACAGCAGCAGCGCGGTGACGGGGACCGCCGCGTCGGGGACGCCGCCGAGGCCGCGCATGTATGCGAGATAGTCCGCGGGACGCACCAAGGCGTCCTCCGCGTGCTTGCCGGCGAAGTTCGGGAATGGCATCCACCGACGGTACCAACACGCGGCCGCGCGGGCCGCCCTTTACTCCAGCGTGTCGAGGCCCAGGCGCTCCAGCCGCTCGCGATGGCGCCCGAGGAGCTCCAGCACCAGGTCCTTCACGCCGCCCGCGCCGAGCACTCGCTCGAGCGCATCCGACTCCAGCAGGGCATCGCGCAACCGATTGAGCGCGGCGCCGACCAGCGAGCGAGCGAACCGGCCGATGCGGTCCTGCGCGTCTGGGTCGGCCGCCAGTGCAGCTTCGATCTGTTCGAGCGCGAACGCCTCCTGCTCCATCCGCCCCGTCAGCGCGCTTCGCAGCGCGTCGGCCGTCTCGGAGTCGGCACGCGCCGACAGGAACTCCGCGAAGTCACTCGTGATCGTGTCGCCGACGTAGTGGAACACCTGCGCCTCGAGCCACTGGTCCGACCCGGCGGCGTCGTAGAAGGCATCGAGCGTCGAACGGAACGCGCGCAAGGCGCTCTCCGGGTCCGGCGTCAGTCCGTTCAAGCGGGTTCGCAACACACGGAAGCGCTGCAGTTCATCGGCGGCGAACCCGGCTTGGCGTTCGGCGAGCGCCGGCGTCGGAGCGTTCGAGCACACGCGTGCCGTTGCCTGGAAGGTGCGAAGGAGCCCGTAGCAGAGCGCGCCGGTGACTTCGGCCAGCGCCTCGTCGCGATCGTCCATCCACCCTCCACGCCCGGCACCCCCTCGGCACCCTGAAGGCATCTTCGCAGGTCAGCGCCATACCGGTCGAGACCTCTTTGCTACCTGGGAGCCCCTTTGGTAACAAGAACCCGATGCCGGACGCTCAGGGGAGCGGCACGGTCAAGAAAGAAGGTGGGGGTATAGCTGGTGCCGAGGGGTAACAAGAAGCTCGTAGCAGTCGTCGCCGTACTCGTTGCATTGACGATCGCTCCGGCAACCCCGGCTTCAGCGTCCTCGCGCCTGGAGGAGACCCGCCGCCAGATCAAGGCGACCCGTTCTCGGCTGGCCACCGCCCTCAATACCGACGCGCAGATCCTCGCCACCCTGCGAGCGGTCACCCGACAGCTCAATCACGAGTCCGCCACCCTCAGCGGGGCACGCTCGCACCTGGCCCGGCTGGACCTCGCGGTGAAGTCCCAAGAGCGCCGGCTCTCCGAGCTCAACAAGCGACGCGCCCAGCGCGGCGCCATCATCGCGGCCCGCGCCAGGGCGCTCTACATCATGGGCCCGTTCGACGGCACCCAGGCGCTGACCATGAGCGGATCCTTCGAGGACTTCGTCGGTCGCGCCGGGTCGCTCGAGTACGTCATGAGTTTCGACCGGATGGTGCTGGAGGACCTTGCGCGGATCCGACACGAGACGCGCGAGACGGAGCTTGCGTTGCGCGCGCAGCGCCGCGACGCCATCGAACGTCGTAACGAGATCGCTCAGCGCGTCGAGATCGTCTCCGAGCTCGCGTCCACCAAACAGGAAGCGCACGACAAGCTTTCGACCTCGATCTCTTCCTATCGGAACCAGCTCGCGGCTCTGCAGCGCGAGCAGGCCCGCATCATCTCGATCATCAACTCCCGCACGTCGCACGGCACGATCTCGGGCACCCCCGGCCGTCTCGGGTTCGCATGGCCAACACGGTCGCGTCACATCAACTCTGCCTACGGTCCTCGTTGGGGCGGTTTCCACACCGGGATCGACATCCAGTGCTCCCAAGGCGTGGCGTTCGCGGCATCGAAGTCCGGGCGCGTGATCGAAGCCGGATACGCGGGCGGCTACGGCAAGATGACGATCGTCGACCACGGCGGCGGATACACCTCGCTGTACGCGCACCAATCCTCGCTCGGCGTGCGTCGCGGCCAGAACGTGAACCGGGGCCAGATCATCGGCCGGTGCGGATCGACGGGGAACTCGACCGGCGCGCACATGCACTTCGAGATCCGCTACAACGGCAACCACCGCAACCCGCGCCCGTTCTTGCCGTAGCCGCGTCTAGAGCACCCGGTCCTTCATGTTGGCTCAGCGATACCAGACGTCTATCTCGGCCAGCGATCGGAGTGCCAGCTTCTTCTCCGCACCGGTCGTGATGTTCAGCGAGAACACCTCCGGTGCTGCTTCCGTCGCGCCCAGACAGGCCGTGCAAGCGCGCACGCGCTGGACCCACAGCAGGTTCGCGCGCGCGAACACCGGGTGGTAGCGGCCTCCCCCCGAAACCGTCCGCCGGGATCCCTTGTCCAGATCGATCACGCCGGTGCGCACTGCGGTGCTATCCGACCCAGTGTCGTAGGCAAGGAGCTTGCCGTCGGGCGAGGGCCAGGGGTTGAACCACCGCACACCGCCTCGCACGCCCTCGACGACGCCGGTGTCGGCGCGCCACGCCCGCGCGCCCTGATCGATCCGGAAGAACACCCGGGTGCCATCCACCGACCACGTCGCCATCGTGGGACCGTCCTCCATGTCCGCCGCGAACGCGAGCTCGCCGTCGAAGGAACGAACCTGTAGCTGACTCTGCTCCGGCGAGAAGTCCTCACTGGCCGAGCCATCGGCCGGCGTGTACACGATCAAGATGTCGTCGCCGTCGGGCGAGAATTGGATCTTCATCTGGTCGGTCGCGATCCCGCCACGTCCGAACGCGCGCGCGAGCGTCGCGACCGATTGCACCGGGACGTCGCTGCCGATGTACCGGTACTGCAGGTGCGGATAGGAATGGCGATCGGTGCTGATGTACGCGAGGATCGCGCGGTCCGGGCTCCAGCCGTAGACGTCGATGCCCTCGGATTCGGTGAAGACGTCCCGCACCGCGCCGGTCTTGATGTCGATGATCCGCAGCACGGCCGGCTCGGTCCCCTGCAGGAACGAGATCTCGTTCGCGTTGACGAACTTGGCCATGCGCAGGCCCTTACCCCGGGCGAGGTCCCGGAGCGTGTTCTTCGCCGCGTCGTACAACCACAACCGGCCGCCCTGTGCGTACACGGCAAGGCGCGCCACCGGAGACGTCGGCTTCGACGGCCCCGTCGGCGAAGGTGAGGCGGTGCCGCGGGCGGTCGAGGTCGCGGTCGGATCCACGCTCGGCGACTTGCCCGAGCACGCCACGGCCGACAAGCACAGCGCGAGCGCCGACACCCAGGTTCGCCTCATCGTGCGGGCGAGTATACGAGCGCGACGACCGCGATCCGTGGACCGTTCGGGCAGACCTTCAGGACCCGAGGCGGTGCATGATCGCCCGTTCGATCTCTGCGATGTGCTCGGCGTCGGTCACCTTCTGGCCGTCGGAGTCCCGGACGTAGAACACGTCGACGACGTCCTGGCCGTACGTCGAGATCTTCGCGACGTGGATGTCGAGCGCGACCTCCGCGAAGGCGGTGCAGATGTCGTACAGGAGTCCGACCCGGTCGGGCGCGTGCACCTCCACCACGGTCAGGAAGTCGCTGGAGGCGTTGTCGAGGATGACCTTCGGCGCGCTCGGCCGCGACTTCGCGGCGCGGGCGTAGACCTCCCGCTTCTCGGCGAGGCGCGCCTCGATGGAGAGTCGCCCACGCAGTGCCCGCTGGACGTCGGCAGTGACTCGGCGCCAGCGCTCCTCATCGGGCTCGGTCTCGTAGGCGCCGGTGCACTGGAACACTTCCAGTGCGAACCCGTCCGCGCGGGTGTAGCCCTGGGCGCTCATGATGTTCATGCCGTGCAGGCTGAGGACCCCCGAGACGCGAGCGAACAGACCGGGGCGGTCGCGGGTAACGACGGTGTATTCGTACACGCCCGGCTCCTCGGTGCGCGCCGCGTGTCCCCGCGCGTCGAGCTCTCCGATCGGGGAGGCCATCAGCGCGAACTGCCGGATCAACGTCTGCACAGGGAACGTGAGGATGTAGGCGCGCGAGATGCCTTTGAGGTGCGCCTCGACCTGCGCGGCGGGGTACCGCGCAAGGCCCGCGTACAGCTCGGCGGTGCGCAGACGCACGAGCTCGTTCGCGTCCCGCGTCACGAGCTCGCCTCGTTCGATGACGTGCACCGCTTTGGTGAACAGTTCCGACACCAGGCCGGCCTTCCACGACGACCAGGCCGTCGGGCCGGTCGCCCGCCCGTCGGCAACCGACAACAGGTACAGCAGGCGCAGGCGCTCGGCATCACCGATGCGCGCAGCCACGTCCACGATGAAGTTCTCGTCGTTGAGGTCGCGGCGCGTCGCGGCTTCGACCAGCAACAGGTGGTGGCGGACGAGCCACGTGATCAGCTCGGCGCGATGACGGTCGATGCCCATCCGCTGGGTGATCGATCGTGCGATGCGCTCGCCGCGGACGGAATGATCCTCCTCGGTGCCTTTGCCGACGTCGTGCAGCAGCGCGGCGATCATCAGCGTGTCTGGGTCCGAGACGTCTTCGAAGACCTCACGCTCGAGCTGGTCGGGGGACGCGGGCAGGCCGCGCGCGGCGAGCACGGTGTTGAACAGGTGCGCGTCAACGGTGAAGCCGTGGTAGACGTTGTGCTGCGGCTGGCATCGGACCGCATCCCACTCCGGCAGCAGGCGCGCGAGAACCCCGGCGTGGTCGGCCGCCTCCAGCGTGTGCGCGTCGGCGACCCGCAGCAAGCGTAGGAAGGTCCTGCGGACGTCCTCGGTCCACGGGATCTCCTCGACACCGTCGAGCGCACGGCGCAGCCACTCCAGCGCTTGCGCGCCGGGCGGCGCGCCCAGCGTGAACAGCTCCAGCGCGCGGTGCGGCTCCTGGGCGAGGTTCGGCTCACGCAGCACGACGGCGCGCCCACCGCTCACCGCGAACGGGGCGCCGTTCTTCGGCACTTTCGCATCGCGCGCCGCCAGGTCGGCGACGATCGAATGCACCACGAGCTCGACGGATCTCGTCTCGGTGAACAGGTCACGCATGAAGTCGTCCTCGGCGCTGCGCGTGCCATCGCTCTTGCCGAGGAACAGAGCCGTCGGCCGCTGATGCTGGAACGAGAGCACGTCGGTGGCAAGGTCGGTGATGTAGTGGAGATGGTTACGCACGCGCTGCAACATCTCCGCGGCACGCTCGAGACTGGGTCGGTTCGCCAGCTCGTCTCCGAAAACGCGCTCGAACCATCCCAGCACGTGAAGGTCGCGCAATCCCCCGATCCCTTGCTTGAGGTCGGGTTCCAGTTGCGAGGTCGCCGAGCCGCCGGCGCGGTGGCGAGCGCGCATCATCTCCTGCACGTCGGCGACGAATTTCCCGCGCCGCTTGCGCGTCTGTGCCAGCGCATCGCGTTCGAAAGACTCGGACAGTGCCCGATCGCCGGCGATCAGCCTCGGCTGCAGGAACGACGTCTCCGCTTCGAGGTTGTCCTTGGCCAGGCGCAAGGCTTCCTTGGGCTTGCGGGTCGCATGGCCGACGATGAACCCCGCGTCCCACAGCGGGTAGAACAGCGCCTCCGATACCGACGACGCGCGCGCAGAGCCGTCGTGGAGCACCATGAGGTCGAGATCGGACTTCGGCGACAGCTCGGCGCGCCCGTATCCTCCGAGGGCGACGAGGGCGACTTCGGGATCGCCGATGCGGTCCCAGAGCGCGCGCAGCGCGACGTCCATGGCGTCGGCCAGAAGCCGCGAGACCTCGAGGCCGCGCATCCCCACGAGATGCTCCTCGCGCAAGCGCTCACGCTCGCCGGCGAGCGCTCCGAGGATGTCGTCGTGCACGCCCATGGCTGGCTCAGGTCGCGACGAGCTTGGTCAGCGCCTCCACGCGCTCCTCGACCGTTCCTCGAAGCTCTGCGTAGGCGACGTCGTGCTTGCTGAGGACCCGGAGCATGCGTTCGTCGATCTCGGATTGGAACGCGGGATCCATCGGCCGCAACCCGTCGGGGACGATGCCGAACTCGATCGGCAGGTAAAAGACGTGGGTGTACTGGCTGCGCAGGCGATGCTCCGCGATGCGCAGGCACTCCTCCCAGAGCGCGAACTCCTTGCGCCGCGGCTGGTTGTCCAGCACCCATCCGGCGTATGCCATCACATCGATAAGCGAACGGTCGCTGACGAAATCGGGATGAGTCATCTCATTACGGAACTGTCGAAGAAAGATCAGGGTCTCCGTTTCGGGGGTGGCATCTTTGTCCAGCTTGAACCCCATCGCAGCCACCTCGCGCGCGACCTCGGGGAGCAATGGCAGCTGCAGCGGCTCGGCGACGGCTTCGGCGAGCGTCGTTTTGCCGGTCGAGAACGAACCTACGATCGCTATACGTGGCATGGCGCGAAAGACTACCGCCGTGGCGGCGCGCGCGTTACCATCAACCTCGACGCACGTGATGACGCGTTCGACGAACTAGAGCCGCCCCACCCTCCGCGCCCATCATCGCACCCAGACCCGGGAAGCCATCGCAGTCGCGTCCTAGGCATCGCTTAGGAGGCAAACCGTGGATGTGAACGTCCTGATCGTCGATCCGGGAGAGGTCTACCGTCGCGCACTGACGTCGCTGCTGCAGAAGCAAGGCTCGGAGATGCATGTCGTCGGGGAAGCGAAGACGCCCAGAGAAGCCGCCGCGTTGGTCCGCGACGAGGAGCCTTCGGTGGTGGTGCTCGGCGCGCGCCGCTCGAGTGACCACCAGCTCGTCGGTGAGCTCAAGCGCATCACACCGCATTCCAATGTGATCGTCCTGTCTCTGTGCGACGACGGGCCGATGGTCGCCGAGACGTTCCGAGCAGGCGCGATCGGATTCGTGCCGATGAGCGCGTCGGAGGATGAGATCCTTGAGGCGATCCAAACGGTCGCCGCCGGCAAGCCGTCGGTGCACCCATCGGTCGCGGGCGAGGCGCTGCTGTATGCGACGCACGACCATCGCGAGAGTCTGCCGCCCGATGAGATGTTGGAAGCATTGACGCGCCGCGAGCGCGAGATCCTCGCCATGCTTGCCGACGGCGGTTCGCCGGCCGAGATCGCCGGCGCGCTGTTCGTCAGCCGGCGCACCGTCGAGACGCATCTCGCCAACGCCTACCGCAAGCTCGGGGTCCACGGACGGATCGAGGCGATCCGGCGGCTCGCGCTCGATGTGCCCGAGGACGAGCTCATGGGCCGTCGGATGGGTAGGGAACGGCGGGGAGCCTGAAGCTCACCGTACCTCCGGGCCCCGTCCGCACCCAGATGTGGCCTTCGTGCGCCTCCACGATGAGCCTGCACATGTAGAGACCCAGGCCGGTTCCCGGCGGGGCACCCGGCAGGCGCGTGAACTTCTTGAACAGCAGCAGCGGCGCGCTCTCGGGGAAGCCGGGTCCGTGGTCGTGGACGGTGACCGTCACGCTTCGGCGGCTGCGCTTGAGGACGACCTCGATCTCGGTCCCGGCCGGTGCGCACTTCGCCGCGTTCCCGAGCAGGTTCATCAGGACCTGCTCGATCCGAACGATGTCGGCGTGCACGAGTGCGCCGGGCGCGAAGTTGCGGACGATGAACCGATGATCGGGGTGGTCGTTGCGCGTCCGCCCCACCGTCCACGCCACGAGATCCGAGAGGTCCAGGTGTTCACGATGCAGACCGAGCCGGCCGGTGTCCTCCCTGCCCACCTCGATCATCTCGCTCGCGAAACGCGTGATGAGCTCGGTGTGTCGCAGGATCGCGTCGAGTCCGACGCGGCGGTCGGTCGCAGACAGCTGCGCCTCGCGATCGCGCAGCGTCTTGGCGAATCCTCGGATCACCGTGACCGACGATCGGATGTCATGCGCAAGCAGTGCCAGCGCATCGTCGGCAGGCAGGGTCGGCTCGTCAAGGACGATGCGCCTGTCGGTACTCGTCGTCGCCATAGCTGATCCTCCGTCGAGGGGGGAGCTTGCGGCGGCGCGAGATCGATCCAGAACGACAGCGGAACGATGCGTGCTCCCTGCCTCATAGTGCCGCTGGGCGCCGGTAGGAACAATGACGAGCCCTACGGAACGTCCTACGTAAGACGGGCTACACGACGCGAGTAGTCATCGTGCAAACTCTTGGACGATCAACAATCCTTGCGGGCCGTACATCACACCGATCCCGATCCGCGTGAACGACTTCGACAGGATGTGTACGCGGTGGCGCTTCGAAGCCATGAGCTCGTTATGGCCGACCGTCAGTGTCGGCGCCAGCGCGAGGTTCTCGCCGCTGAGCACGAACACCACCCGAGCACGCTTCAGTCGCGCGCCGGGCGACAACCCTTCCGGGGTGTGGTGACCGAAGTACCCGCGTCGGTACATGTCCGCGGCGTGTGAGCGCGCGACCCGCGACAACGCGACGTCGTAACGAAACTGAGGCAGCTTGCGTGCGCGGCGCTCCTTGCCGACCAAGTAGGTCAGCAGACGCTCCTCGTGCGCTTCGACGCGGAAGTCCTTCGTCGCCTTGATCTGCACGCCCCGGTCGGTGCGCGAGAAGAACGACAGCATCGCGCGGATGTCCGTGCGGGCGATGTTCTGGGTGAACGTCGGCGCCTCTTCCACGATGCCGCGAGCGATCGTCGAGCGATCGATGTTCGAGGCGATCGCCTTGGGTGCGGGGATGACCGACAGCGACAGCAGCACCACCGTGACCCACGCCAGCGCCCAGAAACCGCTCAGCGCCGCTCCGCCGGCGTCGTTCAGCGTCCCCCACTTCGTGATGCGCACGACGCGGGTGAGCATCCGCCCGACGAACAGAGATCCGATCGAGACCAGTAGGAAGATGACGATGGCGCCGACGATGTTGGCGATGCCGGGCGAGAGCTTCAACAGTCCGCGCAGCGGCGCAGCGGCGACCTGATACCCCCACACCGCCGCGATCGTCGCGATGAGGAATCCGACGAAGCCCGTGGCCGCGAGCAACAATCCTCTGCGCCAGCCGCGCCAGACCGCGAGACCAACGAACCCGACGATGATCGCATCGACGATCATGCGCGGGCGGGATCAGCCCTCGACGACGTCGCCCGAAATCGTCGACACCTGCACGCCGAGCCCCTGGAGGTAGGCGAGCCCCTCGTCGAGAGAGCTGTCCGGGCCTTCGATCTCGAGGATCACCCAGCCGATCGTGTCCTCGACGTTGGCGCGCCGGATGTTGGTGACGATGTCGTAGGTCTTGCCGAGGTTGTAGATCACCGGCTCTTGGATCTGCTTCTCGGGGAAGGTCAGGTGTACCCGGCGTTTCGCCATCTAGGCCTCCTCCGCCCGCTTGCGACCGATCGAGAGCAGGGCGTCGTTCATCGAACCGGAGCGGAACCCTTCGAGATCCAGCGTCACGTGATGGAACCCGAGGTCCTTCAGGAACGCAACCACCTCGGGTCGTGCCGTCTCGCCGGCCAGGCGCGCGACGTCGACGACCGGCACCTCGATGCGCGCCAGATCGCCGTGATCGCGCACGCGCAGCTCGCGCAGGCCCAGGGCGCGCAAGTAGGTCTCGGCGCGCGCGACGCGATCGAGCCGCTGCGGCGTCACCTCGACACCGTAGGCGATCCGGCTCGCGAGGCAGGCAGAGGCGGGCTTGTCGTGGGTCGGAAGGTCGCGCCGTGCGGACAGGGAGCGGATCTCAGCTTTGGTCAGCCGGGCTTCCAGCAACGGGGCGCGAACGCCGTGCTCGCGCGCCGCGCGCTGCCCCGGACGGAAGTCGCCGGTGTCGTCGAGGTTCGTACCGACCAGCACCGCGGCCCCACGCTCGTCGGCCAAGACGTCGAGGGCGGCGAACAGCGTGTCCTTGCAGTGGAAACATCGATCCGGGTTGTTGGCTCGGTACTCCGGCTTGTCCACCTCGGTGGTGAGGATCTCCTCGTGGCGCCAGCCGCGGTCGGCGGCCAGCACGCGCGCAGCCTGGCGCTCCTCAGGCGCCAGCGACGGCGAGACCGCGGTGATCGCGAGCATCCGGGACCCCAGCACCTCGTGGGCGACGTCGGCCAGGAACGCAGAGTCCGCGCCGCCGGAGTAGGCGACGATCGCGCCCGGCAGCTTGCCGATGATCGTGGTCAGTCGTTCGTAGGAGCCCATCGCGGGTCATTCTCGCATCATCCGGGCCTGCGAGACACCCTGCCGACGGTTCCGAGGTTGCCGCTTCGCTCGCCCGCGCGCGCGCCGCTATCATCCCAGCCCCGGAGACCCCATGATCGCCTTCCGACGGCTCGCCCTCATCACCACCATCCTTACCCTCGGCACGATCGCCGTCGGGGGGTTGGTGCGCGCCACCGGTTCCGGCGACGGGTGCCCCCGGTGGCCCAAGTGCTTCAACAGCTACATCCCGCCGCTCGAATACCACGCGCTGATCGAGTGGAGCCATCGCTTCGTGGGGCTCTTCGCGATCGTTTCGCTGTGCGCCCTGGCCGTCGTCGCATTGGTGAAGGTCCGGCACGAGCGCCGGCTGCTGGTCCCCACCATGCTGGCGACGCCGTCGATCCTGATGCAGGCCATCCTGGGCGCGATCGTGGTGAAGGTGAAGACGACGCCGAGCCTCATCCGGTTCGAGCCGACGCTGGTGACCTTCCACATCGCAACCGCGATGGCCCTGATCGGTGCGCTCGTCTACATCACGGTTACCGCGACCCGTCTCACCCGTACCGGCGATGCGCCCGCCGATCCCGACCCCGGCATCGCGCGCCTCGCATGGTGGTCGGCCGCAAGCGTCTACTTCCTGATCCTGGTCGGCGCGCTGGTACGAGGTCAGCACGCCGGCCTCGCGTTCCCGGACTGGCCGCTGATGAACGG
>JBKJXT010000463.1:0-4291 GCA_046716205.1 Actinomycetota bacterium | reverse complement strand
CGCCTCGCGGAGGATGGGGCAGCGATCCGTCGCAGGCGAGAGTGCGAGTCATGCCAGAAGCGATTCACCACCTTCGAGCGTGCAGAGAGCGTCGGGCTCCAGGTCGTGAAGCGGTCGGGAGAACGGCTGACGTATGACCGGAACAAGGTCTTGTCGGGGATCCGGAAGGCGTGTGTGAACCGTCCGGTGAGCGAGGAGGACGTCGAACGTGTCGCCGACGAGATCGAACAGGCGGTTCGGGCCAGCGGAAGCCCCACGGTGTCCACGCAGGAGGTTGGGCTTGCGATCCTGGACCGGCTTCGTGATCTCGATGAGGTTGCGTACGTGCGGTTCGCATCGGTCTACAAGGACTTCCAGGAGCTGACCGACTTCGAGCGCGAGGTAGGCCAACTCTTGCAGAAGCGAACTCCACCCAAGGCCGGCTCTACGACCGAAGGGAGGGCGTAGTCGAACAGAAAAGGTTGGGATCAGTGACGACGCTGACGGAATTGGTGGGGAGGGAGTAGTAGTGGCGAAGACGGAACGAGCGATGACGGGTGAAAAGACAGGCCTTGCTGTTCGGCGGTACTTCACGACCGCCGGGGTGCACCCCTACGACGAGGTCGAATGGGAGATCCGCGATGCGGTGATCCCGAACTTCAAAGAGGGCGGCAACGCCTTCGAGCAGCTTGGCGTGGAGTTCCCGCTTCCGTGGTCACAGAACTCGACGAACATCGTGGCACAGAAGTACTTCCGCGGTCCGCTTGGTACGCCGGAGCGCGAACGCTCCGTACGCCAGCTCATCGACCGAGTTGCCGACACCATCACCGCCTGGGGATGGAAGGACGGCTACTTCGCCGACGAAGATGCCCGCGACGTCTTCAACCACGAACTGAAGCACATCCTGGTGACCCAGAAGGCGGCGTTCAACTCCCCAGTGTGGTTCAACGTGGGTTCCGAGAAGGAGCCGCAGTGCTCGGCTTGCTTCATCCTGGCCGTGGACGACACGATGAGCTCGATCCTCAACTGGTACGTCGAAGAGGGAACGATCTTCAAGGGTGGCTCCGGCTCGGGGATCAACCTCTCGACGATCCGCTCCTCCAAGGAGCAGTTGTCCTCCGGCGGGGAAGCCAGTGGTCCGGTGTCGTTCATGCGCGGCGCGGATGCGAGCGCCGGCACGATCAAGAGCGGCGGCAAGACCCGGCGCGCGGCGAAGATGGTCGTGCTGAACGTCGATCACCCCGACGTCCAGGACTTCATCTGGTGCAAGGCCACCGAAGAGCGCAAGGCGCGCGTGTTGCGCGATGCGGGCTTCGACATGGATCTCGACGGCAAGGACTCGCACTCGACCCAGTACCAGAACGCGAACAACTCCGTGCGTGTCACCGACGACTTCATGATGGCCTACGTCGAAGACCGTGACTGGGCCCTGCGTGCGGTCCAGGACGGATCACCGGTGGCGGTGCTGCGTGCGCGCGACCTGATGCACGAGATGGCGCAAGCCGCGTGGGAGTGCGCCGACCCAGGCATGCAGTACGACACGACGATCAACGCGTGGCACACCTCGCCGGTCACGGGCCGCATCAACGCATCTAATCCTTGCTTCCCGGGCGATGCGCGCGTGCACACCGACAAGGGGCAGATCCGTTTCGACGCACTCATCCAGCGCGTCATCGACGGCGAGAGCTTCGAGGTCTACACCAGCGACGCGACCAACGCCGACCGTCCCGGTGAGACGGTGCATCTGTCCAAGCCGTCCCAGTTCATGGTGACCGGCACCAACGAGATCGTGCGTCTGCGTTTCACCGACGGACGCGAGCTTCGGTGCACCCCCGGCCACCGTATCTGGACGCAGAACCGTGAGTGGGTGGAGGCGAAAGATCTGACCGCCGAGGATAACATCCCCGCGCTGGACCAGCCGACCGCGCCCGTGATGGCCGAGCACCGCCTGCCTATCTCCAGCGATGTCGCCGCCTATCACGCCAAGGGCGATCGATCGCTGCAGCTGAACCTCCCCGAGAAGTGGGATGAGGAGCTGGCGCACTACGTCGGCTGGCTCATCGGTGACGGCTGTATCTCCGGTGACGTGATCACAACGGTGTACGGCTCGGCCGAGGACCAGGCGGAGGTCATGCCTCGTCACCTCGAGCTCATCACTCAGCTGAACGGCGGCCGCGCACCCAAGCCGAGCGTGCAGCAGAACGGAACGGTTCAGCTGCGCCTGTCGCGTCGTCCGTTGGCACGCTTCTTTGAAGCGCTCGGCGTGAAGACGGGTCGTGTCGCGTCGAAAGAGGTGCCGTGGTCGATCTTCGAGGCCCCTGCTCCGGTCGTGCGCGCCTTCCTGCGTGGACTGTTCGACGCGGACGGTTGTGCCGTGGACCAGTCGAACGGGACGCGGTACGCGGGCCTTGGTAGCAAGTCCAAGGAACTGCTGCGAGGCGTGCAGGTGCTCCTCGCGTCGAATGGTGTCGGCGCTCGCATCTACGACGTCACGGGCAACCAGCCGCGTGCGTTCGATCACACGAAGGTGGATGGCTCGTCGGTGCAATACGTCAGCGAAGGCTCCTCGTTCGATCTGAGGGTCACTGGTCAGGGTCTGCACACGTTCGCAGACGAGATCGGCTTCGGTTTGACCCGGAAGGCCGAGAAGCTCGCAGCGATCCGCGGCCACGATGCATATCGCACGGACCGATCGACTCGTCTCGTCGAGCGCACGTTCGAGGGCTTCGAGCTGACCTACAACCTCACCGAGCCCATCAACCACACCTACGTCGTCGATGGCGTGATCGTGCGCAACTGCAGCGAGTACATGCACCTCGACAACTCGGCGTGCAACCTCGCGTCGCTCAACCTGATGAAGTTCGTCGACGCCGACATGAACTTCGACATCCAGGCATACCGGCACGCGATCGACATCATCTTCCTCGCGCAGGAGGTCCTCGTCGGCAACTCGAGCTACCCGACGCCGAAGATCGAGCAGAACGCCAAGAACTTCCGCGAGCTGGGGCTCGGCTATGCGAACCTTGGCGCGCTACTGATGGCGCGAGGGCTGCCCTACGACTCCGACGGTGGGCGCGCATGGGCAGCCGCCATCACCGCACTGATGACCGGATGGGCATACCGCGACTCCGCGCTGTTCGCCGAGAAGGTCGGCGCGCACGCCGGCTTCGCGGTGAACAAGGAGCCGATGCTCAACGTCATCCGCAAGCACCGCGCGGCGATCGACCAGATCGATCCCGAGCTCGTGCCCGAAGGCCTGCTGCAGGCTGCGAAGTCCGCGTGGGAAGACGCAGTCAACCTCGGCGAGAAGTTCGGCTACCGCAACGCGCAAGCCAGCGTGCTCGCGCCGACCGGCACGATCGGGCTCATGATGGATTGCGACACCACCGGGGTCGAGCCGGACCTCGCGCT
Source organism: Actinomycetota bacterium (assembly GCA_046716205.1). Lineage (GTDB taxonomy): Bacteria > Actinomycetota > AC-67 > AC-67 > AC-67 > JBKJXT01. The sequence continues at coordinate 901 of JBKJXT010000463.1, read as the reverse complement.
GGTGAAGACCAAGAAGCTCGTCGGCGGCGGGTCGATGAAGATCGTCAACCAGACCGTCCCTCGGGCACTGCGTCGCCTCGGCTACACCGAGGATCAGATCGGCGAGATCATCGCCTACATCGCCGACCACAACACCGTGGAGGGCGCGCCGGGTATGCGTGAGGAGGACTACGCGGTCTTCGATTGCGCGATGGGTGACCGGCCGATCCACTACATGGGTCACGTCAAGATGATGTCTGCGGTGCAGCCGTTCATCTCCGGCGCGATCTCCAAGACGATCAACATGCCCGAGACGGCGACCGTCGAGGACATCGAGAACGTCCACTTCCAGGGCTGGAAGCTGGGCCTCAAGGCCCTCGCGATCTACCGCGACAACTGCAAGGTCGGCCAGCCGCTGTCGGCAGCGAAGCCGAAGGTGGCCGTCGAGACGCCGGCCGCCGTGGTGGAGCCGGTCGTGGAGAAGGTCCTCGAGTACCGCCCGGTCCGCAAGCGCCTGCCGAAGAAGCGCCCCTCCGAGACGGTCTCGTTCTCGGTCGGCGGCGCGGAGGGCTACCTCACCGCCTCGTCCTACCCGGACGACGGTCTCGGCGAGGTCTTCCTGAAGATGTCGAAGCAGGGCTCGACGCTGGCCGGCGTGATGGACGCGTTCTCCGTGGCCATCTCGATAGGGCTGCAGTACGGCGTCCCGCTGGAGACGTTCGTCAGCAAGTTCACCAACATGCGTTTCGAGCCGGCCGGCATGACCGACGACCCGGACGTGCGCATGGCGGCCTCGGTGATGGACTACATCTTCCGTCGCCTGGCGCTGGACTTCCTGTCCTACGACGCGCGGGCCGAGCTGGGCATCTTCACCGCCAAGGAGCGCGCGGCGCAGATCCAGGCGGAGGCCGCGGCCGAGGCG
>JBKJXT010000462.1:0-9002 GCA_046716205.1 Actinomycetota bacterium | reverse complement strand
ATCAACACGGCCGCTCCCGCGAAGTAGGACGAATTCGTTTGGACAGAGGGGTTCTCTACTTCGACGAACATTCGCACGCCCGTGGCCCTGGCGGTTGTCAGTGCGCCTGCGTAGGCAATCCTGATGACGCTACTGCGTCGCGAGCCGAGCCGGTGAGCACCAGAACTAACGTCAGTGAAAAGAGCGTCCCGCGTCGCATCTTCGCGCCGTATCCCTCTCGACTTCCTCATCGAAACCCGTTACGTCATGGATGAACGGTACTCCTCATGCCAGAAGGGGGCAAGGCCCTAAATTCGGAGACTCTCGGCTTCCCCTCGAGGGAAACGTCGGCGATCGATGGGCGTTGCTCGATGCGGTCGGCGGACTTCGAAGCAACCGCGAGCGACGTGGCTCTACAAAACAAAGCAACGAAAATATAAATGAGAGCAACGTTTGCGCCAGGTCACCCTTCCGTTCGAGTGATGGCAGCACGAAAGGCGGCGCATGCGCCGCCCTTCGTCGAGCGCGTCCGCGCCCGGCGTTCCGCGAGGCCTAGCTCGCGTTCCCGTCGCAGTCGTCGTCTACTCCGTTGTCCGGGACCTCGGACGCGCCCGGGTTCACCGCGGGATCTGCGTCGTCACAGTCGGTGCCGTCCGTGGTGGATCCAGCAGGCTGGCTCGTGCCTTGCACCGGTGCGTTCGCATCCCCGTAGCCGTCGAGATCGGCGTCGGCGTACCACGTGCCCAAGATGCTGAACCCCTTGGCGTGTTTGGAAGCGGCGTAGGACGCCGACTTCGACAGCGCGACCTTGACCACGTGTGAGCCCACCGTGGTCGAGAAGGACAGTGCGGCGGTTCCGTCCGAACCGGTGGTCACCGGAGACACCGCGACCTTGTCGAGCGTGACCCCGATCGTCGCGCCGGCCAGCGGCAGCCACACGAGCCCAGAGCGATAGGACGCCGAAACGGTCCCGGTGATGGTGTCGCCGTCGTTCCACTCCGATGCGTCGAGCGTGACGACGAGCTTGGTGACGGCGGGCTTGACCGCTTTCGCAGTCGGACGCTTCGCCGACGCGGCAGCCGCAGGGACGACGGCGAGCGGGACCGCGAGGCAGACGACGATGGCGAACTTGAACAAGCGTCGAACAGACATGTGGATCTCCCCGTGTGTAGATGATTGCTGACTCTTCCCGCATCGGCATCGTCCCGCGCAACCGGAGTCGTCCTTCCGAGTCATCTGCGCCGACGGCCGGATTAGATGTGAGGACTAGAGGTAGGACGTATGTGGGAGAGCGGACCCTACGTAACGCCTCAGGGGGGTCGAGTCGGGCTGGGAGCTCCTAGGAGCGCGGCATCCCCATCGGATTCTTCGACGGGATCGACATCGCAGGGGCGAGGGCATCCATCACCGCGTCCAACCGGTCACAGATATCGGAGCCCGCTCGGGCGTAGGGCTCCAGTGCGAGCTCGTCGGTCTGCGATTCGATCGCGTTCTTGAGCGTGCGACCCTGCGTGGTGAATCCCGCGTCGTGATCCAGGATGCCGCGACCTCGCAGGACGGTATGGGCCTCAGCCCATTCTTCTTCGGTCCATCCTCGATACTGCCGTTGGGTCGCCGGTTCGATCGCCCCGGCTGCCGCTGCCAGCAGATGACTCTGCAGCCCGCTGATACCGCTGGTGAGGAGCGCGGCGATGTGACCGTCGCCTCGATGCTCGCGCAGCAGCGTTGCGGCGTGCCAGAGCCGCAGGTGTGGTTCGGAGGGCCACGGGAGCGACGCGTGCGCGGCGTACAGCGAACGGCCTTCCGTGCGCGCACCGCGTGCGATCTGCTCGGCGAGGCCGGCGGCTTCGGCCACTTCCGGACGATCGACATCCATCGCAACCCGCAGGACGCGGTCGGCCAGCGACAGGCGCGCGGCGAGGACGCGTTCGGGTGATGAGAACGACCACGCGTCGGGCAGCGCCCGGCGCACCATCCGCTCGGCGAAGTTGTAGAAGGTCGCCATGACGATCTCTGGTGTCGCCGCACCGAACGGCGCCGAGCGGGACGCGAAGTACCCCATCCAGTAGCCCTTGAGGCCAGCGTCCTCGAAGGCTGCCTTCGCCTCCGAGGAGAAGTAAACGCCGGCGTGGATCAGCTCGAGGCGCCACCACATCTCGCGAGCACGGATCGGTTCCATGTACGCGAGATTACATCGAGACGGGATCTACTGGGCGGGGAAGCGCACGGCGAAGCGAGAACCTACCGGGATCCCCGGCTCGTACCAGGCGTCGCCACCCATCGCTCGTGCGAGTGCACGCACGATCGAGAGGCCGAGGCCCGTCCCGAACGCGCGACGCGTCAAGCCGCCTTCGGCTTGTGCGAAGCGCTGGAACAACCGAGAGCGGAAGTCCTCGGGAACGCCGTCGCCGGCATCGCTGACGACGATCACCACTCCGCCGGTGGAAGCGCGCGCCTGCACCACCACGGGCGGCGCACCATGCTTCACCGCGTTCGTGAGGTAGTTGACCAGGATCTGCTCGACGCGGAGCCGATCGGCGAACATCTCCAGGCCCGGCTCGCATTCGTAGGCGATGTCGTGCACGCCGGGCACAGAGGTGATGGCGCTGAGGATCGCATCCTCTGCCAGGATCCGCGCCGGTTCGATCTCCAACGCTCCGCTCTCGATGCGAGAAGTCATCAGCAGGTCGGAGACGAGTTCCTGCAGCCGGTCTGAGTTGCGATCGACGGCCTGCACATAGGTGCGCCGCTCGTCTTCGTCGATCTCGTCCCAGCGGTCGAGCAGCGTCTTGGTGAATCCGATCACGTTGGTCAGCGGCGTGCGGAGCTCGTGGGAAGCCATCGCCACGAAGTGATCCTTAATCTCATCCGCCGCGCGCAGCTCGAGGTTGAGGTCCTCGAGCTCGCGAGCGTACCGTGCATTCTCCAGCACCATCGCGGCGAGCCGGGCGAAGCGCGTCAACTGTTGCTCGTGATGGGCGGTGAACAGCCGCGTCTCATCCGCCGGATGCGCAAGGCCGATGACCCCTATCACTTCGTCGCGGATGATCAGCGGGACACCCAGGACGGCTCGCAGCCAGCTCCACTCTTCTCGCGCGCCGGGCAGGTCCCGGTAATCGTCCGCTCGAACGGCGGCTCGGCTTTCCCATGCCAGCCCTGCGGCGCCTTCACCCTTCGCGAGCTGGTAGCCGATCGAGTCCGCGAACAACCCGATGCCGACCCGCACGACGAGAGAACCTTCGTCTTCGTCGAGTGCATAGACGTATCCGTGTGTCGTCTCGGCCAGTTCCGCTGCGCTCTTCACGATCTGGACGAGGACTTCGTCGGGGTGCTGCCGGTCGAGCAGCGCGATCGTCGTGTCGTGCAGGGCGGCGAGCTCGGCGGCTTGCTTCCGCAAAGAGTTCTCCGCCCGTTTGAGCGACGAGATCTCGACCATCTGCGTGATGAAGTAGAGCGGCCCGTCCATGTCGTCACGCAGAAGAGCGATGTCGAGCAACGCCCACACGATGCTGCCGTCGCGATGGATGTAGCGCTTCTCTCGCCGTATCGAGGTCAGCGTGCCGGCGATCAACGCGTCGCGGTTCGCGACATCGAGCGCGACTTCGTCGGGGTGGGTGACCTGATGGAACGTCATCCCCGCGAGCTCGTCGTGCGTGTACCCGACGAGCTCGCAAAATCCCCGGTTCACGCGCAAGAACGTGCCGTCGAGCCCCACGATCGCCATGCCGATCGACGCGCTGTCGAACGTCAGGCCGAAGTTCTGCTCGAGCTTGGTTCCCTGGGGAAGTCGTGTGCTGTCCGGGATCTGCGGGAGGCCGACCGCAGGCGGTTGCATCCGCAGTGGCACGGAGCCACCGGAGAGAGGCCGAGGCGCTTGGTCGCTCATGTGGGTCTGAGGGATCGTTGTGGAGCTTGGCTCGATTATCCGGACACACAGCGGACAGAGCCATGGGCCGAAGGGACTAGCCTCCGATAGGTTGCGGTCAGATGAAGCCGGGAACGGTCGAGTTGCGCGTCGAGCGGATCGTCGCAGGTGGGTACGGCCTGGCCCGTACCCCCGACGGTGTCGTGCTCGTCCGAGGTGCGCTCCCCGGCGAGCTCGTCACAGCGCGACCCATGATGCGTTCGGGCGCGCTGCACGCGCACGCGATCCAGATCCTCGAGGCGCATCCGGCAAGGACCGATGGATCCCTGCCACCGGGCGCCGACCTTCCCGTCGCCTACGGCGAGCAGCTCGGGATCAAGCAGGCTCTGGTAGCCGAGGCGCTCGAGCGCGTCGCCAAGCTCGAGACCACGGTGGAGCCGATCCACCCTTCACCCCGCGCGCTGGGCTATCGAACCGCCGCGCAATACGCCGTGGTCGACGGTGGTGGCCTCGGCGCGCGAGCCCCCGGCTCGGACCGGATCGTGACACTCGACACCGATCCACTGACGGCGGAACCGATCGCGGCGGCATTCGCCGCGTGTTCGGCGCGCACGCTGCATGGCCTCGCCGAGGTCTCCTTCCGGGCGAGTTTGCACGAAGGCCGAGTGGTCGTCGGGCTGCATAGTCAGCGCATCAGTACGCAGGTCGAGCGGGTGGCGCGCGCCCTCGAGGATGCCGGGGTCGCCGGTGTGGTGTGGGGAGAGACCGACGAGCGCGGACGGTTCCGCGGACGTACGCGCGTGCTGTCGGGGGCGGACCGGCTGATCGAAGACTTCGGTGGCGTGCATGCGACCGTGACGGTGCAGAGCTTCGCGCAGGTCAATCCACCGCCGGCCGGCGCGCTGTACCGCGAGGCCGCGACGCTCGCCGGCACAGGCGCGCGCGCCCTCGATCTCTACGCCGGCGCCGGCGTGCTGGGGATGCACCTGGCCGGTGCGTTCGACGAGGTGGTCGCAGTGGAGATCGCCGCAGATGCGGTGCGTCGCGGCGAAGCGGATGCGCGACGGCTCGGCCTTGGCTCCGTACGGTTCCATCGCGGAGATGCGCGTGCAGGCGCGCGCTACCTCCCGGCGGATGTCGTGGTCGTTGATCCGCCTCGGGCAGGTCTCGCCGATGACGTCACCGATGTGCTCGCCGAGCATGCACCGCGCCGCGTGGTCTACGTGTCGTGCGACCCGACGACGTGGGCGCGCGACGTGGCTCGACTGGTCGGGCGCGGCTACTCGTTGCGGTTCGTGCGTCCGTACGACTTCTACCCGTTCACGCATCACGTCGAGGTCCTATCGGTGCTGGAGCACGGGTGATCTTCCACATCGCACCGCGCGCCGACTGGGCTGCGGCACGAGCCGCAGGCCGCTATGCCGCTGGGTCGCTGGCTTCCGACGGCTTCATCCATTGTTCGAACGCCGAACAAGTCGCGATGGTCGCGGATCGGTTCTACGCAGATGCGACGGATCTCGTGTTGCTGTGCATCGATCCCGCCTTGGTCGAGGCGGACCTGGTGTTCGACCAGACGCCGGATGGTTCGTTCCCACATATCTACGGCGCTATCCCGATCTCGGCAGTGGCGGACGCGGTGGAGTTCGGCCGCAGACCGAACGGTTTCGAGTTCCCATGGCGCGCGGCTGCGCTTGCTCGCTACGCGCCGCGATCCGTGGCAGAACTCGGCACCCACGTCCGGCGGTTGTTGGAACCGTTCGGCGGGAGGTGGTGGATCGGCGGGGGTTGGGCGATCGATCTGTTCCTGGGAGAAGCGATGCGCGAGCACGAGGACATCGACATCGTGATCGCGCGAGAAGACGTCCCGCGGTTCGGTCATGAGATGCAGGGATGGGACCTGCGGATCCCGCTGGGCGAGCACGTCCCGTTGCCGCGATGGCGTGGCGGCGAGCTCTACCCCGACGAGGCGCACCAGCTGTGGTCACGTCGCGAGGTGCAGCTGCTGTACAAGGCGAAAGCGCATCCGCATCGCCCGCGCACCAACGATGAGGATCTCCAGCGTGCGTTGCCTTCTCTCGACGATGAGGCGCGCGCCTGGCTCCGAGATGCCCTGCATGTGACGTACCCCAGCCATCCCTGGCTAGCGATCCTCCCTTAACGCGCGGGTCAGGCGCGAAGGAGTCGAGCATGTGACCCTCGAATCTCTATCCAGAGACCACCGAGGCGGCAAGGAGATGAGCAAGATAGAACGGCGGGACTTCCTGAAAGGCGTCGGCGCGGCCGGCGCGCTGCTGCTTGCGCGGCCACGGCTCGCTTTCGGCTCCTTCGGCCCGCCGCCCGCGCCCGGCGCGCAGCGAGCCTCCAAGCTGCTGCCGAACAGCGGCCTGTTCGTCGTCCACACCGATCTGCACAATCACTCGCTCATCTCGGGTGACGCCGCCGGCGATCCCAACACGGCATACCAGAGGATGCGCGACAATGGCATCGACGTCGCCTGCCTCACCGAGCATGCGATCAGTGGCAAGGGCCACGGCGAAGTCACCTGCGCCGGCCACCAGCAAGGGGGCTGCCACACGATCGAGGGGATCAACGACTCCGACTGGGAAGTGATGGCCGAGCTCGCAGACGCCTCCTACAAGGAGAACGAATTCGTCAGCTTCCGCGGGTTCGAGTGGTCGACGCCGACCGTCGGTCACCTTAACGTGTGGTTCAGCGAGCAGTACACCGACGGCCTGCGCCAGAACGCGTTCATCACCCCGACCGCCATCGCCGAGGTCGATCGCGTCGCGCCGGTCCCCTCCGAGGTCGTCGACCAGTTCGAGAAGGCGCCGGAACTCGCCACGATGGGCTTCTTCTACGACTGGATCGCGTCGCCGCCCGATCGCGATGTGCGCGGTGGCGGGAACGACGGGATCGCATGCTTCAACCACCCCAATGAGTTCGGCAACTTCGAGTCCTTCGCATACGACGCGGCGGCGGCGCGGCAGATCGTCTCGTGCGAGGCGCTCAACGCCGACCGCGACTTCTTCTGGTTCGATCGAGACAACGGGAAGCCGAATCCACTCAACGCATGCTTGAACGCAGGGTGGCGTGTCGGCTTCACGGGCGTGAGCGATGAGCACTCGAAGCTGTACGGCCGCCCCGGGATGGCGCGCGGCGGCCTCTGGCTCAGCTCGCTCACGCGCGAAAGCGTCCGTCAGGCGCTCGTCGCGCGACGCAGCTACGCCGCCTTCGACTCGGGTTTGCGTATCGACGCAACGGCGAACGGCACTCCGATGGGATCCGCGTTCCCGCATGGGGCCGGCCCGGTCTCGGTCCTGCTGGATATCGACCGCGGGGAAGAGTGGAGCGGCAAGCACCTGATCGTCGAAGTCATCCGGCCGGGTGCCACCGACGCCACGCTCGCCGCAGTCATCCCGGTAACGATCCCGGCGGCGAACGACCCTCCGATCTCGTTCACCGTCGACGCGGATCGTGCGGACGGGGACTGGATGTTCCTGCGGATCACCGACCCGTCGCTGGAGGCCGACCCTCTTGCGACCGATGCGTACAAGCCGCACGGGCGCGCGGTGGCCTACGCGAGCCCCTGGTTCTTGACCGCGTAAGCGCTCAGACAAGTTGCGCTCGGTAGAACTCGATCGTGCGCGTCCAGGAATCGCACGCGGCTTCGTAGGCCTCGTGCGTCGGATCCAGGCGCGAGGCAGCCATGAAGCCGTGGCCCAACCCCGGGTAGATCGTGTGTTGCGCGTCCACGTTGCGCGCGCGCAAAGCGGACATCAGCCGTTCGACGTTATCCATCCCGACGGCTGCGTCCTGATCTCCCCAGAAGCCGAGGATGGGTCCAGAGATCGCATCAGCGACCTCGATCGGGGAGGCCGCGGTGCCCGTGCCCGCCGGGAACCCGTAGTAACAGACGGTTGCGACGTCGCTCCTGCGCGCGGCGAGCTGCAGAACGAGTGTGCCCCCCATGCAGAATCCGATCGTGCCGACGCGGCCGGTCGTGTGTGATGCTTCAGAGCAAGCGGCGTCGAGATCCCGCAATGCCTGCTCGTCGTCGAGCTTCGCGCGGCGCGCGAACGCAGCCTCTCTCGATGGTTCCGCGAGTGGGCCAAGACGGAAGAACAGGTCCGGCAACAAGGCGGTGAACCCAGCCGCCGCGAGGCGACCCGCGAGGTCTTCGTAGAACGCGCTCCGGCCGAATATGTCGGCGGCGACGACGACCGTGCCTCGCGGCGTTCGATCGGGTCGGACACGGAGCGTGGGGAGAGGCCGACCATCCGAGCTTCCGAGGACGATCTCCTCGCGGTTCACCTCAGGCTTGCTTGCGCCCTCTGGGACCTCGGGGTGGCACATCCGGCGAGGCTACTACAGCCGACCGTCTAGACCGCATCCCCATCACCTGGCGCGATGTTCCCGCCCCACGAGAACGGCAAACTCGAGCGGAGCCCCAGGACAGAGGGGGTTTCGCGGGTTCGCGGCCAGGGCAACCCCTCCACCAGGAACATCAAGGAGCGACGGAGGCCGAAGGTGCGCAACTTGCCAGAGGGAGTGATGCTCAGGCGAAGCACCCACGCCGTGCGCCTGGAGATGCCGATCACCCGTGAGCAAGGCGACGTGGTCGCCACCGCCCGTCTCTTCTTCAGCGCGCACGAGCCGATCGCCATCGACGTACGGGTCTGCGCGCTCGACGGCGTCCCGGTCCTCGAGCGTGCCGTTCTCCGTGCGGACCTCGCGACGGGTCTGCGACGCGAGGTGTGGTGCGCATCGGCGCGCATCCGTCCCGTCGGCCGTAACGAGGTCGCGTTCGAATTCCTCGAGCCGGGATCTCGCGTGCAGATGGACATCTCGCGCGTCGCCGTTGAACAGTTCTTGGGGGCGACCGAAGAGATCGTTCTCCCGACGCAGGAAGACGACGCGTTGCAAGCGTCGGTGGATCGGGTACTGCGCATGACCGGCGTCGCGGCCGACATGGGCTAGTTGTCCGGGATCGCGATAGCGCGTTCCACCTAACTTGACCCAACTGGCTGACTTTCCCGTGGCGAGTTCTCGATCGCTTCGCTAGCGTTCGGGCCTCTAAGACATAGTCGTTGCTCGTTCGCCTGGGAAGCCTGGATGAATATCGATTCCCCTTGGGGCCGTACGTTCGCGTCCTGCCTCG
>JBKJXT010000461.1:0-6934 GCA_046716205.1 Actinomycetota bacterium | reverse complement strand
GCACGTACTACTTCAAGTGCGAGGCGCACCCGAACATGAAGGGCACGGTCATCTTCAAGTAAGCACACCGCGTTGATGCGCGCGCCCGGCCTTCGCGCCGGGCGCGCGGCGTTGTGCGCTAGCCTTCCGCTCCGTCAGCCACTCGAGGAGGATCTGCGATGACCGATGTCGCCTGGACCGGAACCCCGGTGCGCCCGCACCCCGACTCGCGCGACAACGGGTCCGAGACGATGCCGTGGGGCGGCAGGCGCGAACGCCTCCCGCTGAAGTGGCCGTTCGCCGACGCCGTCGAGGGCTTCCGCACCAAGGCGCTCGCGAACCCGCAGTACGACCCGGCATCGACGTTCGTCTGGGGTCAGATGATGGCGGTGGGTCTGATCGAGATGCTCAAGGCGGTGGAGGAACGCTTCGGCGGCGAGGGCCACGACGTCGCACGCGCAGCGCTGCGGAAGGTCGGCGAGAAGATCGCGTTGGAGATGCTCGAAGGCTTCAACGTCCCCCAGGGCATGAGCCCCGAGGAATGCGCGAGCTTGTTCGCGTCGTGGGTCAACGAGGTTGCGTACGCATCCATCGAGGATCCTCGCGTGGGCGAGGGGTCCGCCGATTTCGACATCCACTACTGCCCGCACGAGGACGTGTACGGCGCGTTCGACTGCCGGGTCCAGCGCTACTTCGTCGAGGGCATGATCGGCGCGGGACACGAGATCTTCGGCGACCAAGGCTTCGACGTGGAGTTCAAGACCACGATCCCCTCCGGCGCGCGCACGTGTCACTTCGACATCTATCCGAAGCCGGCCGAGGACAGCGACGCCTGGAACGAGTACTCCGAGCGCTTGCGGTCGCGTGCATTGAAGATCATCGATCCACGTTGAGCATCGAGCGGCGCGCGTTCCTGCGAGCGGCTGCGTTCGGCGCTGCCGGCATCGCGGTGGCGTGTTCGAAAGGCGGGCCCGTCGCGCTGTTCCCCAGCCCGTTCGAGTCGGTTGGACGAGACATCGCGCGCCGAGCCACGCACGGCTTGCAGGTGTTCGCCGGCGGCCAGGTGTTCCTCCGCGGCGACGCGGTGCGCCTGCCGCTGGGCATCGCGGACAAGGACGGCACATCGGTGACGGGAGAGAGCGGGAAGGTGTGGGTGGGCCAGGGCGCTTCGGCGCAGGGACCGGTTCCCCTCGCCTACCGCACCTACGGGCGCACCGCTCCCGGCGATCCGCTGGGGTTCCACGTCGCGACGACGCCCATCCCGTGGACGGGGCTGGTGGACGTCCTCGTCGAGGCGAGGGGTCTGTACGGCACGACGACGGTCAACGTGACCGCGAAGGGCGCGACGCCGGAGCCCGGCGCCCGGGCGACCCCGGTCGCCACACCGACGGTCGGCGCGCTGCGCGGCGTGAAGACGCTCTGCACGCGCTCGCCCACGTGTTCGATGCACGAGGTGAGGCTCGACCGCGTCCTGGGGTCCGGCACGCCGGTTGTGTTCACGATCAGCTCGCCGAAGCTGTGCACCTCGCGCACCTGCGGGCCGGTCGTGGACGAGGTTCTATCCGTGAAGAGCGAGCATGGCGGCCGTGCGTTGTTCATCCACGCGGAGGTCTACAAGGGCGACACCCCGACGCAGCTATCGCCGGCGTCGCAGGCGTGGAAGCTGCTCAGCGAGCCGTGGACGTGGGTGATCGACGGCGAGGGGATCGTGCGCGCCCGCTTCGAAGGGCCCGTCGTCGCGTCGGAGATCACGCCGGAACTCACCACGCTCCTGTAGCGGTCGCGCCCCTACAGCGACACCCACACCGACTTCACTTGCGTGTACATGTCGATGGAGTGCTTCCCGAGCTCGCGCCCGAACCCGGACTGCTTGTAGCCGCCGAAGCTCACGCCCGCATCCGTCGCCCCGTAGGAGTTCACCCACACCGTCCCGGCGCGGATCCCGCGCGCCACCCGGTGCGCAACCTTGAGGTCCTTCGTCCAGACCGCCGCCGCCAGCCCGTAGGCCGTGTCGTTCGCGATGCGGATCGCGTCGTCGATGTCGTCGAACGGGATCACGCTCAGCACCGGCCCGAAGATCTCCTCCTGCGCGATACGCATGTCGGGCTTCACGCCGGTGAAGATCGTCGGCTCGACGAAGTACCCCTTGCCCTCCACCGCCTTGCCGCCGAGTGCAACCTCGGCACCTTCGGCCGGTCCGACCTCGAGGTAGCGAGAGACGCGCTCGAGTTGCGTGCGCGACACCAGCGGGCCGACCATCGTCGAGGGGTCGAGCCCGTCGCCGACCTTCCACGCAGCGGCCGCGCCGGTGAGGCTCTCCACGACCTCGTCGTGCACGCTGCGATCCACCAGCATCCGCGACCCGGCCGTGCACATCTGTCCGGAGTTGAAGAAGATCGCGAACGCCGACTGTGGCACCGCGACGCTGAAGTCCGCGTCGCTGAAGACGATGTTCGGCGACTTCCCGCCGAGCTCGAGCGTGACGCGCGCCAGGTTGCGCGCAGCCGACGCCATGATCAGCTTACCGACCTCGGTCGAGCCCGTGAACGCGATCTTGTCCACGCCGGGGAGCGACGACAGGGCTGCCCCGGTCGTCTCGCCGTCGCCGGTGATGACGTTGAGCACCCCGTCGGGCAATCCACTTTCTTGCGCGATCTGCGCGAGCCATAGCGCCGTCAGCGGGGTCTCCTCCGCCGGCTTGAGCACCGACACGTTGCCGAACGCGAGCGCGGGAGCGACCTTCCAGGCCGCCATCACCATCGGGAAGTTCCACGGGATGATCTGCGCGCACACGCCGACCGGGTCGCGCAGCGTGTAGATGAACTGGTCCGGGCCGGTGGGATTGGTCTCGCCGTACACCTTGTCGCACCATCCGGCGTAGTAGCGGAAGACCTGCGCGCAATGCAGCATCTCGCCGAAGGCGAAGTTGATGGGCTTGCCGGAGTCGATCACCTCGATCTGCGCCAGCGCCTGCGCGTTCGACTGGAGCTTGTCGGCGATCTTGTTCAGCACGCTCGCGCGCCGCCGGGGATCCAGCTGCGACCAGCGCCCGTCCTCGAACGCCTCGCGCGCCGCGGCGACCGCACGCTCGACGTCTTCTTGGCCTGCGAAAGCGACCTGGGTGATCTCTTCGTCGCGCGCCGGATCGATCGTCGCGAAGGTCTTGCCCGAGGCGGCGTCCACCCACTGTCCACCGATGAAGAGCTTCTTGGGCTGCGCCAGGAAGGCCTTGGCGTCCTCGACGAGCTGCGCATCACGTTCGGCGATCGCCATCTGCATCCTCCTCGCACGTCTCGACGGACGAAGCCTAGGAGAAACCGCGAGGCCGGAGCCAACCGCCCCCGAAACGGGGGAAACGATACAGCCGCGCATCCGGGGCATCGGTCTTACGGCAACGCATCCAGGGCGTTCGGAACCAAGCTGCCCAAACGGAACCTTCAACCGCAGGACATACGGGCAACCGCGACAAACACACTTGGCTGAGGGGGATCAGAGGGCGCACCGCCGCCTCCCGATGCCATACGACAACGAACGAAGGAGACTCGCCGTGCGCATGAAGTCGCTCAGCACCAGCCGCCGGATCATGGCGCTCGCTGCGATCACCACGATCGTTGCCATCAGCCAGACGTTGCCGGCGCTCGCTCTCAATGAGCCACAGATCACGGCCGCGGTTCCCGCACCCAACTCCGTTCACAAGTCCGCTTCCGTGCCGAGCATCACGGTGACCTTCGACCGGGACATCCGGAGCCCCCAGGCGGGGGAGGATCCCTCCAGTCTCGTCGTGAAGAACGGCGTCGGAACCTCGATCCCCGGCGCGGTGATCCGCCGTGCCGACAACAGGAGTTTGACGTTCACGCCCGCGAGCTCCTTCACGGGCGCGCAGAGCCCGCTGCGGGTCAACGCGACCGCGCACCCGGACGTCGTCGGTGACCCGACGGCCGTCCCGGAGTACCTGATCCACCTCGACGACACCCCGCCGGTCATCCCCACGATCAGCTCGCCGGCCGCCGGGTCGTTCACCACCGCCCAGGTCGTTCATCTCATCGGAACCTCCGAGGCCAACTCCTCACTCACCGTGAAGGAGACGGGTCGTCCCGACCTCGGCGCCACCGCCAGCAACTCCGGCGCGTACGACATCGCGTTGAACTATCCCGACGGTGAGAACGGCGTCACCCACACGATCAGCATCACGGCCACCGACAGCGTCGGCAACACCAGCGCGCCGAACAACTGGAGCTTCAAGCGTGACGTCGTCGCGCCCGACGCTCCGACGCTCACGACGCCGGCCACTGACCTCCAGACCTCGCTTCGCGACGTCAGCCTCGGCGGCGCGTCGCCGCAGAACGGAACCATCAAGATCTTCGATGGCGCCGTCGCCATCGGGACGACGACCGCAACGAGCAACTCCTGGTCGCACACGCTCACCGGTCTTGCCGACGGCGAGCACGCCCTAACCGCACGCGCCCAGGACCCCGCCGGCAACCTATCGTCGCCCTCCAACAGCCGCCTGGTGACGATCGACGCCACGGCCCCGGCCGTCCCGACGATCCAGGCCCCGACGATCAACGACGCCAACAAGAACGCGCTGCCGGTCAAGGGCGCGGCGGAGCCCAGTTCGAAGATCGAGATCACGATCAACGACACCGACCCGATCACCGACCCGATCACGACGTCCGTCACGGCGGTGGCTGCGGATGAGGACGGCAACAACTACGCGACGACGCTCGATGTCGGGACCCTGAAGGACAACAACCCGATCACGATCCTGGTCAAGTCCACGGACCAGGCCGGCAACGCCTCTTCGTCCTCCATCGTCATCGCCAAGGACACCGCCAACCCGCTGGTTCCGACCGCCGCATTCCTGAATGCGAAGTGGATCAACTCGGACAACGTGTCAGCGGTGGTCGTCAAGGGTGCCGGTGAGAAGAACAGCACCGTGCTGCTCACCGTCGCCGGTGGCGCGGAGAGCGTGGAGGAGCAGGGCGTCGTCGGCGCCGACGGCAATTACAGCATCAGCTTCGACGCCACCGGCCTCCCTGAGGGGACCGTCGGCGCAACCGTGCGCCTGCGCGACGCCGCAGGGAACACCAGCGATGCGGTCGCCGCAACATCGGTCACCAAGGACACGGTCGCGCCGAGCGCGCCCGCGTTCACCACGCCGACCCCGAACCAGATCGTGAAGAACAAGGCCGTCGAGGTCGCGGGGACATCCGAGCCGAACGCGAATATCTCGATCCTCGAGAACGACACGATCGTTGCGAATGCAGCGACAGCCACCGACGCATCGACGTGGACCGATACGGTCAACGAAACCGTTGACGGGACGCACACGCTGAAGGCTCGCCAGCAGGATGCCGCAGGCAACTGGGGCACCGCGCTCGCATCGGTCACCTTCAGCCTCAACGCCGTCGCACCGAGCCTCGTGAGCATCACGCCGGCGCACCTTGCCGAGCTCCAGAGCGTCACCAAGGTCGTCGGGACCTACTCCGAGGGCCTCTCCAGCGCTGCGGTGACGGTCAAGGACAAGGCCCTCACGATCGTGCTCGGCACGACCTCCACCAGCGGCCCGACGGTCACCTGGACGCCGGGCTCCGCGCTCACCGAGGCCGCCAGCCCGTACACCGTCGAGATGCAGGCGACCGACACCAGCGGTGGCACCGAGGCAACCTCGGAGCTGTCGACGACGACGTTCAAGGTCGACGTCACCGCACCGACGATCCCGGTGATCAGCACCCCGGCCGAGGGCGCGCACATCGCCAACTACGCGGTCACCCTGGGCGGCACCGCGGACACTGGGTCCACGGTCGAGCTGAAGGAAGGCTCGACGGTCCTCGGCTCGTTCGTCCCCACCGGTGACACCGGGGACGCGGCCAAGAAGAGCTGGACGTTCTCGAAGACCTTCGGCGCGATAGGCTCGCACACGGTCACCGCGACCGCGCGCGACAACGCCGGCAACGTGAGCGGCGTATCCTCACGCACGTTCGTCATCGAGATCGACACCGCAGCGCCGCCCGCACCGGTCATCACCGCGCCGTTGCAGAACGCGCAGATCAACTCCCTGTCGGTGACGATCACCGGTACCGCGGAGGCGACCTCGACGGTCAAGCTCTACAACGGCGCAACGCAGCTGCCGGGGACCACGACCGCGGACGCCGCCGGCGCGTGGACCAAGCTCATCTCGGTCACGCCCGGCCTCTACGCGATCACGGCGACCGCGACGGATGCGAACAACAACGTCAGTCCGGCGTCGGCCGTCCGCAACTTCCGGGTCATCGACGACACGGGCGCGCCCGATGTGCCGGTGATCACCTCGCCGGCGACCGGCAGCATCCTCGGTGCGACATTCATCGTCAAGGGAACCGCTGAAGCCGGCACGACGGTCCGTGTCTACCGCGGCGACACGCTGCTGAGCGGAACGGTGACGACGGGCTCGAACGGGCAGTGGTCCAAGGCGGTCACCCTGGCGAGCGGTTCACACACCTTGAAGTCGACTGCGACCGATGAGGCGTCCAACACCAGCGCCTTCTCGGCTCCGATCACCGTCGAGGTGGACGCGACCGTCCCCGCGGTCTCGTTCTCCACGACCTCGGGCACGATGTACATGCTCGACGACACCTTCGAGATCACGGGCAACGCGTCGGACAACCGCAAGCTCGCTGCCGTGGAGGTCGCGTTCTACGACCTGCGCGGAAACAAGGTGAAGACGGTCACAGCGACCCTGGCGACGCCCGAGGCAACCTCGAGCACCTGGACGGCGACGGCCGACCTGACCCCCGGTCAGTACACGATCATCGCCACGGCGGTGGACGGCGTCAGCTTGCGCACCAAGACGGGTCAGATCACGGTCTACCAGTTGACGGGTGCACTGCCGACGCTGCCGAGCGTGCCGAGCCCGGCGCCATCTCCGTAGCGGCACGGAACCTGAGCACGCATGAAGGCCGGCACATCGCCGGCC
>JBKJXT010000460.1:0-4387 GCA_046716205.1 Actinomycetota bacterium | reverse complement strand
GTCGAGCGGTGCATCCGGGTGCTGATCCATCTCTACACAGACACGGCCCCCGGCGAGCTCCGCCATGTCTACCTTCACAACGCCGAACCGCTGCGCACGGATCTTCCTCGATGAGGGTCGCGATCCTCGGCACGGGCTTGATCGGTGGGTCGGTGGGCCTCGCGTTGAAGGCGAACGTTGCCGGGGCGGAGGTCGTTGCCTACGATCGCGACCCGGCGGCGGGTGCGCGGGCGGTCGAGCGGGGTGCAGCCGACGCCGCCGCCGCTTCGATGCAAGAAGCAGTAGCCGGGTCCGATGTCATTTTCATCGCGACCCCCGTTGGAACGATCTCGGAGATCGCGCGCGATATCTCTCCTGCCCTTTCCCCGGGCATGGTTGTGACAGATGTTGGAAGTACCAAGTCTCGCGTCGTCCTCGAAGTCGAGGCTTCGATCCCTGATGGGGTGTCGTTCGTGGGCGGACACCCCATGGCCGGCACCGAAGACGCGGGGATCGAGGCGGCCGCGGCGGACCTGTTCGAGGGCGCCTGGTGGATCCTGACCCCGACCGAACGCTCGGAGCCGGCGGCCTACCAGACGTTGCACGGCCTTTTGAGCGCTCTGGGTGCTCGAGTGATGGCGGTGCGGCCGGATGAGCACGACGAGATGCTCGCGGTGATCAGTCACATCCCCCAGCTGACCGCGACGACCTTGATGAACCTCGCAGCCGAGCGGGGACAGGACCATGCGGGCTTGCTCGCTCTGGCCGCCGGAGGGTTCCGGGACATGACCAGGGTGGCGTCGAGCAACCCGGAGATCTGGGTTGATGTTTGTCGTGAGAACTCAGCGGCGATCGCAGACGCCCTCGAGGCGCTGTCCGATCGTCTTCTTGACCTGCGAGATCGGGTCAGTTCCGGTGATCTCGACGCTGTGCGGGATGCCCTCGAGAAGGGGCGAAGTGCGCGCCGAAGTCTCCCGGGGAAGGCGATCGAGGGCGAGCCGTTCGATGTCAGGATCGCAGTGCCGGACCGTCCCGGGTTGCTCGCCGAGGTCACTACGACTGTAGGAAATCTCGGCATCAACATCGAGGACCTGCAGATCACGCACGCGACCGAGGGCGGTCGCGGAACCCTGCATCTGCTGGTCGTGGGCGCTGAGCAGGCGAAGACCGTGGAAGAGGCCCTGCGAGCGCTCGGCCTCGACGCGAGAAGCTCACCAGCGTAGTTAAGCCGACAAAGCGACGTGACGCTCAATCGCTTTGTCGACTCCTGAACCCAATCCGCAGGTCACGCCGCCGGTCGGGCCGACGATCAATCGCTTAAGAGCTAGGGATATCAATAAATCAATCTACTTATCATCAAAGCGATGGGGCGATCTGTCGTGAGAGCGATTAGCTCCTTTCGCGCTTCGTCGCGGTAGCGACAAGAGCACTGATAGCTGAATCGATCAATCAGCTCCCAGACAAGTCGATCAAGCGCCAGGACGGTCGCTCATCCCGTTCAGATGCCGACCTGTCACCTGGTGTGAACGGTCGGACCCTTGGTTTGCCCGGCTTCAACGCGGATCGACGATCGGTCGCTGGTGTGTGGGGGAGGCGCCCGAGAGGAGGCGCTCTCGAGCCCTGGATCGAGGGCAACGGTCAAGTTGACCGTCACTACAAGACTCAATAAGACGTTGAGAGTTCCACTATTTACCTTTCAAGCGGCGAGCGTCGATTTTCTGGGAATCTCGAGCGCTCGACTTGCAGTGGATGTGCCAGCGCGAGGACAGGAAAGATCGGAATCTGGGCAGCCAACCCCTTTGCCGCTGCGTACCCCTCGACGACGCCTGCGGGTCTTCGCTCCCGCCATGAAGCGCGATCGGCCCTCATCGCCAAATCAGCTCATAGATTTGTCGACATATGACTGTGACGATCCGTCGCCCACGCTCACACAAACAGGGGTTGGGCAGGATTTGTCGACACCTCGACAAATCAACCGAGGACCTCCTTCCCCCCGGCACGGCCGGCAGCGGGCGCGTGTCGTGATGGGCATGAATCGATAAGTCGCTAAAGATGCTTCTCCGCGCTCATGAGCTTGGGCTATGTACCCTAAGCGCCATGCCTGCCCGCCCTCGCAAGAAGCGTCCCTTCGTCGTCGCGATCGACGGTCCTGCCGGCGCGGGCAAGAGCACCGTCGCGAAGGGAGTAGCTCGCGCGCTGGGTATCGCGCACCTCGACACCGGCGCGATGTACAGAGTCATCACTGCCAAAGCCCTCCGGGAGGGAGTCGATGTCACCGAAGAGCGAGCGCTCGCCGCTCTGGCCCGCCGCACCGACATCGAGTTCCAGCCGGGGGAGATGAAGGTGGACGGGACGGTGGTCGGCCGCGAGATCCGGACGCCGCGGGTCAGCCAATCGGTATCCACCGTCAGCGCGCATGCCGGCGTCCGCAAGGAGCTGGTGAAGCTGCAACGTCTGATCCTGGCTCGGGGGGATATCGTCGCCGAAGGCAGGGATATAGGAACGGTCGTGTGTCCGGATGCCGCTGTCAAGATCTTCCTGACCGCGTCAACCGCCGAGCGGGCCCGGCGCCGCCACAAGGAATTGATCCGCGCTGGCCACGTGGTGTCGCTCGCGGCGTTGAAGAGAGAGATCGCCCGACGCGACGCCCTCGACTCGTCTCGGAAAGTGTCCCCGCTGCTGCCCGCGCGCGATGCCCTTCACCTCGATTCCACGGGCAAGTCGGCGCGGCAGGTCATCGTCGAGATCAGCTCCATCGCCAAGCGGGCCCGGGACCAGCGATGAGCACGATCCCCGTTGTCGCGATCGTCGGACGGGCGAACGTCGGCAAGTCGACGCTTGTGAACCGGCTCCTCGGCAGGCGCGTCGCGATCGAGCACCCGGAGCCGGGCGTCACCCGCGATCGGCACGGCTACGAGATGGAATGGAACCGCATCCGGTTCCTCGTCGTGGACACCGGCGGGTGGGAGCCCAAGGCCAAGGGACTAGCGGCCAAGGTTCTCGCCCAAGCAGAGATCGCAGCCAAGGCTTCAGACCTGATCCTCATGGTCGTGGACGCGCAGACCGGCCTCGTCGAGGACGACCTTATCGTCGCGCGGGGACTGCGGAAGGCCAAGGTGCCGGTCGTGCTCGTCGCGAACAAGGTCGACTCCGGCACCCGAGAGTCAGACCTCGCAGGCATGGATCGGCTCGGGCTCGGACATGCGTTCGGCGTCAGCGCCCTCCACGGACGAGGCTCCGGCGATCTGCTCGATGTCGTTACCGCGAACCTCAAGGCGATGGGGGAGCGAGCCGGAAAGGCGAAACTCGAGGATGACGCGCTGCCTGTCGCGATCGTCGGCCGCCCGAACGTCGGGAAGTCTTCCCTGTTCAACAAGCTCGTCGGCGACGAGCGCTCCATCGTGCACGACGAACCCGGCACGACCCGCGATGCCGTCGACACCATCGTCGAGATCGACGGGAACCGCTACCGCTTCATCGACACCGCCGGGATGCGCCGGCGTGCCAAGAGCTCACAAGGCCCGGAGTACTACGGTCTGGTCCGAAGCCTTCGTGCGATCGACGAGGCGGCGGTGGCGTTGCACGTGATCGACGCGGTCGAGCGTCCGACCGAACAGGACCAGAAGATCGCCGAACGCGTGGCGTCCGCAGGCTGTGCCGCGGTGATCGTGCTCAACAAGTGGGATCTGATCGATGCGGATCAGGTCGACGAGGTCGCCCGCGATACTCGAGACGAGCTCCGGTTCGTCCCGTGGGCAACACTCGTGCGCACATCGGCCCTCACGAAGCGCGGGGTAACCAAGCTCGAGCCGGCGATCGAGGCCGCGCGCGCGTCCTGGGAGACGAGGATCCCGACCGCGACGCTGAACGGTTGGGTGCGGGAAGCGGTTGAACGCGTGCCGCTGGGCAGCACCACCAAGGGCCGCCCGACGAAGATCCGCTACGTGACCCAGGCAGATATCAGTCCACCCACGTTCGTGTTCTTCACCAACGGGCGGATCACCGTGTCGGCCGTGCGAGCGCTCGAGCGCCGGCTGCGGGAGGCCTTCGGGTTCGACGGGACGCCGATCAAGGTCGTGATCCGCAAACAGGAGCGCCCGCCGAAGGAGTAGGGCTACGCCTGTTGCGGTAGAACGAGCTGCAGGTACGTCGTCACGAGCTCGAATCCCATCCGTTCGTAGATGGGCCGGCCCATCGGTGATGCCTGCAGGGTGGCGATGGTGCACCCGGCGCGGGACCCCTCGTCGATCGCGTGTCTGGTCATCGCCTCCCCAAGGCCGCGCCGCCGGTACTTCGCCGGGGTCGCCACGCAGTAGATGCCGGCAACCCCGCCCGTGATGCTCAGCATGGATGTCGCCACCGGCTCACCGTCGATGGCCGCGAGATAGAAGCTCAAGCCGGACGCATC
>JBKJXT010000459.1:0-3643 GCA_046716205.1 Actinomycetota bacterium | reverse complement strand
TTCGTGGGGTACAACCCCACCAACCCCCCGGCGGCGGCGGGGGCGGCCGCCGACGCCTTGGTTACCGCGTTCGTCAGCTCGTCGAGCCGCGCCCCGAACGTCTCGAGGAACCGCTGCGCGATCTCCTCCACCGAGGCGGGCGGCGCCGCCCAAGCAACCGCGAGTGGCGTGCCGAGGAGGTCCATCGCCTTGCGCGCGCGCTCGGGCATGCGGGCGCGCACACGCTCGACGATGTCCGGCGCGAGCCGACGAGCCAGCGCGCCGAGGTCGCCGCGGGTCTCG
This sequence comes from Actinomycetota bacterium, assembly GCA_046716205.1. GTDB lineage: Bacteria > Actinomycetota > AC-67 > AC-67 > AC-67 > JBKJXT01. The sequence continues at coordinate 3,361 of JBKJXT010000459.1, read as the reverse complement.
ACGATGTCCTTCAAGATGGCTCTGCGATCGTCGTCCAATGTCGCGCCGACGCGGTCGAGGAACCGCTCATCGGCCGAGGTCCAAGCAAGCACGCGCTCGAGGTCGTTCATCGAGGGAGCCCCGCGATCTGCTCGAGCGTCTCATCGATCAGTCGTTCCGCCACCGACGACGGATCGAGCAACCCGTCGAACACGCGCTGGGCTTGTTCGATGTCGGCGTTGAGCGCGTCCACGGGTCGCGCGAGTTCGGATGCGGTGGCGCGCGAGGCATCCCGCGCCCCACCGATCGCACTCGTCGTTCCCGCCGCCACCGCGCCGTGACGCGCCACGCACGACGTGTGGTCGGCGTGCTGCTCTCGCGAAGGCCTCTTGCGGAGCGAACGAAGCGCGAGCGCGGCGGCAGCGAGAGCAACGATCGCGCCCACGCCGATGGCTGCGATCGGCGTGCGCCGCGCGACGGCGGCCGCACGATCGCCCGGCGATGTTGCCGTCGGGATCGGCGCAGCCGCGCCGAGGGGATACCCGCGTGAGCTTCCGAAGTAGGTGACGAAGGGGGCGTCCTGCTGACAGATCGCGTACAGCACCGGCGTGTCCACCCCGGGGTCGGGGATGACCACGTCCGCGCTGTAGGGGTTGCCGGGCGCAACGTCGGGCCGATAGATAACCGCCTCGTCACCCCTCCGCGGGTCTCCGGTCCCCATCCCGGTGAATGCTTGTCCGTCTTGGCGTGAGAATCCGACCTCGGCGGTCCCGGGCTTGCAGGCTTCGCCGACCGTTCCGGTCACGGTCGTGCGATCACCGGGGGACAGACCGGGCGGGAGCTCGACGCTCATGCTCAGCTCCTGCGCGGTGCTCGGCAGCGGCGTCGAGGTGATGAACGCCACCGCGAAGACGAACGCTCCGGCAGTGCATCGGGCTCGACGCATCATGGTCCGCACTCCCTCGTCCCCGGGTCGGGAGCTCGAACCCTAGTCACGGTGAAGGACGTGCACAATGGCGCCACCGGCCACCACCCGTACGTAACTGACGGAGAGGCTCGTCGGAAGGGCCTTCGGAAAGGTAGCCTCGTGTCAGAGACCGCGCACAGCTTGTTCGAAGGCGAGGATGCGTAGATGACGGGCAGCCGGACGGCAACGGTTATGTTCACCGATATCGTCGGCTCGACCGAGACGCGCGCCCGGTTGGGCGACGATGCTGCCGACGCGCTGCGGCTCACGCACGACGAGGTCCTTCGAGATCAGATCGCCTCGGCGGGTGGCGATCTCCTGAAGGGACTAGGCGACGGCGTGATGGCGACGTTCGCCTCAGCGGGACAGGCCGTGAAGTGCGCCGTGTCTATCCAGCAGGCGATCACGCGGCACAACCGCTCGGCCGCCGAGCCCCTCTCGATCCGCATCGGCTTGTCCGCCGGCGATGTCGCCTTCGAGGGAGAAGACGTCTTCGGTACCCCCGTTGTCGAAGCGTCCCGGCTGTGCGCGGAGGCCCACGGCGGTCAGATCCTGTGCGCGGAGATCGTTCGCGCGCTCGCCGGCTCTCGATCCGCCGGAGATTTCCACCTGATCGGCGAGCTGTCGCTCAAAGGGCTGCCCGAGCCGGTCGTCGGGTTCGAGGTGACGTGGGAGCCGTCTCCGGATCAGATCCCGCTCCCCCCGGCACTCGTTCGCAATGCCGGGTCTTCCTTCGTCGGACGCCAAGGTGAGCTGACGCACCTGCGGAAGTTCTGGGAGGCCCCCCGTTCAGACCGTCGGCTGGTGCTCGTCGCCGGCGAGCCCGGTATCGGAAAGACCAGGACGGTCTCCGAGTTCTCTCGCAGCGTCCACGAGGACGGGGCGATCGTCCTCTATGGCCGGTCCGACGAGGAGACGGTGGTGCCGTATCAGCCGTTCGTGGAGACGCTTCGCCACTACGTCGCCTCCTCGGATCCAACCGACCTTCGCGAACATTTCCGCACGTCCGGAGCGGAGCTGGTCCGGCTCCTGCCCGAGCTGCGGGATCTCATCCCGGGCGGCGCCCTCCAACCCGCCGATCCCGAAGCCGAGCGCTACCGTCTGTTCGAGGCCGTGGCAGCTCTGGTCGCGAAGATCGCGCGCGAAGCACCGCTTCTTGTTGTGCTCGACGATCTCCATTGGGCGGATCGTCCGACGCTGCTGCTGCTCCGGCATCTCCTGCGATCCGGGTCCGACGCGCCGCTCATGGTGCTGGGCACGTATCGGGAGTCCGAACTCTCTCGAACGCATCCGCTCGGCGAAGCCCTCGCCGATCTCCGCCGCGAGACTCCTGTGGAGCACGTCCGACTGCAGGGGCTGGCTGAAGACGAGGTCGTCGAGATGCTCGAGGGAACCGCGCAGCACGACATCGGACGCCGGGGGCGCAGTCTCGCCGAAGCCCTCCGGCGGACGACCGATGGGAATCCGTTCTTCATCGAGCAGGTCGTGGGCCACCTGATCGAGACGGGAAAGATCGTTCAGCGGGATGGCTTCTGGACGCTGGACGTCGCCGTCGGAGAGTTGGGCATCCCCGAGGGAGTGCGCGAAGCGATCGGCCGACGTCTCGCCCGGCTCTCCGAGGATTGCAACTCTGTCCTCGCGTCGGCCGCAGTGCTCGGACGCACCTTTGAGTACGACGTGCTCGTAGCGATGACCCCCATCGATCCCGACGCGATCCTTCAGGCCGTAGACGAGGCACTCGCGTCCGGGCTCGTCGTCGAGGTGACGGGGAAAGGGCGACCCACCTATCAGTTCTCGCATGCGCTCGTCCAGGAAACGCTGTACGACGAGCTGCATCTCGCGCGCAAGCAACGATTGCACCTGAAAGCCGCCGAGGCGATCGAGGCCGCACATGCGCACCACGCTGGAGCGTACGTGGCCGCGATCGCGACGCACTACCGCTTCGCAGGCGCCGCCGCGGACCAGGAGTAAGCCATCGACTTCTCCATCCGGGCCGCGCAGGCCGCGCAGGCCGTGTTCGCATACGAGGAAGCGGTGGTTCACGCTGGCGCGGCGCTAGAGATCGTTTCGGAGCAGGGCGGCGACTCGGAGCGGCGCGCCCGGCTCGAGGAGCGTGTGGGTGACCTCTTTTACTTCGCCGGGATGGACTACGCACGGGTCGTTGAACACCTCGAGCGAGCCCTCGAACTTCGTGAGAAGCTCGGCGATACAGCGCGCGCGGCGAGGCTTCACATCAAGATCGCGCGCGGTCTGTCTACGTTCTACGGTGCGATGGATATCCCACGCGCCGTGCAGCACCTCCGAGCGGTAGAGAAGTACCTTGAATCAGATCCAGATGAAGCGATGTTGGCCTTGCTCTCGCTCGGCCTAACCGTCACCTCCCTTTGGTCGAACAAGATCGACGAGGCGATGACC
>JBKJXT010000458.1:0-5615 GCA_046716205.1 Actinomycetota bacterium | reverse complement strand
CTCCGAGGTCGAAGACGAGGACCGTCTTCTCAGACTCCTTCTTGTCGAGCCCGTAGGCAAGAGCGGCGGCGGTGGGATCGTTGATGATCCGGAGCACCTCGAGACCCGCGATCACGCCGGCTTCCTTGGTGGCCTGGCGCTCGGCATCGCCGAAGTAGGCGGGGAACGTGATGACGGCTTGGGTCACCTTGTCGCCGAGGTAGCTCTCGGCATCCCGCTTGAGCTTGCCGAGGATCTGCGCGCTGATCTCTTGTGGGACCCACTTCTTGCCGTCCACGTCCAGGGACCAGTCTTCTCCGATGTGCCGCTTGATCGAGCGCACCGTGCGATCGGGGTTGGTGATCGCCTGGCGCTTCGCGACCTCGCCGACGAGGATCTCGCCGTTCTTGGCGAACGCGACGACCGAGGGCGTGGTGCGCTGCCCTTCGGAGTTCGCGATAACCGTGGGTTCGCCACCTTCGAGGACGGCGACGACGGAGTTGGTGGTTCCCAGGTCGATCCCTACGACCTTCGCCATATCGTTTCTCTCCCTTTCCAAGGCCCGAGGGCCAGAGCTTCCATCTGGATCTGAGCGGACTATAGATTCTTGAGTGTGATGCTGTCAAGAATGAGTAACGGCGCAGGTCAGCCAGATATTCCCGATGGAGAACCCCACCTGATGCTCCACCCACGGGCATGGGGTCGCGTCGAGCCGTGATGAGCGTGGTGGCGCCGCTGGTAAGTGCTTCCATCTTCGTCCTGCAGGGCAAACCGCGGATCGCCGTCCTGTGGATCGTCGTGGCATCGGCGGCGGGGCTGGTGTCAAGGTGCCGGGATAGCCAAAGGCGGTCGAAACGGGGAGTCCGGACACTCAGCGGAAGGGTCGAGGGCAAACGCTGGCGAACCTAGAAGGGCAAGCGCCCCCTCCCACAAGGAGTACCGATGAAGAAGCTATCCGCCCTGCTCGTCGTGGTGGCCGCCCTCTCGGCGACGCCGAGCTACGGCGCGACGGTCCGCTCGGAGTCCTACTCGTTCAACCCGGCGGCCGACGCTCGCCCACTTTGCATCGAGGACCCCGGCAACTACCTCCACCAGGAGAACCTCGGTGCGGTCTGCTTCGACGCCGTCGTCGGCGCGCGCACGGTCAAGATCGAGATAAGCGACACGACCGCCTCACCGGTCTACGTCTTCTACACGTGGGACGACAAGTGGGGTAACCCCATCGAGGTGGACGGCTCGTTCTGCGGGACCCGGAACATCGGCGTGCCGGACAACGCCGGCGAGCTGCGCCTGAGAATGGCCGTCGGCCTCGCCGCTGCGATCTGTCTTTCCGACGCGACCGCCTTGGGCGTACACACGATAGGTACCGCCAAGACGACCTGGAACTAACGCAGCTTCAGTCCGCCGGCGTTCACCAGCGCTCCGACGACGATTCCGGCGCGCCCTGCATCGCCGCCGTTGATCTCCAACGCTGAGTCCGCAGGCGGCGTGGTTGTCGTCGGGCAGTCTGCGGTTGCCGGCGTGACGCACGGCACCATGTGCTGAACGCCGACCACTCGCCCGGCGCGGATCGAGATCAGGTCCAGAGAGATGAGCGTGTCCTTCATATAGAAGTCGCGCTCATCCACGTCGGACCAAACGAAGAGCATCCCGGCGTCGCGCGCGAGCAAGGTGCGGTCCATCAGGCCGCGGGCGCGCTCAGCAGGCTCATCGGCGACCTCGACGACGTAGCTCACCCGGCGCGCCCCGAGGTCGAAGGTGACCCGGGGGCGCGCCGGTTGCTGTTCGGAGCATGCGATCAGCAACAGGCTCAGGATCGCGGCGATGCGCATAGCCACGAACGATACGCGGCGGCTAGAGCATGGCGCGCATAAACCGTCGCCAAAGGTCCGCGGTGATGGGCTCTGGGCGAGCGGCCTCGACGCCGAATCGCTGGAAATACGCGCAGACGTTGCGCACATCGCGCTCCAGCAATACGCGCGCCTGCTTGTTGAAGCGCGGATCGACCGCCTGGGGAAGGTCGATGACGAACGAGCGGCCGTCGTGCCAGAGGATGTTGAACGGCGAGAGGTCGCCGTGCACGACGTTCGCACCGAGCATCAGTTCGATGTCGTACAGCAGCCACTTGAACGCCGAGCGCGCCTCGTCTGGGGTGAGTCGTACGTCTTTGAGCTGCGGCGCGGGCCCGTCCTCATCGCCGCAGTACTCCATCACGATGACCCGGCCCTCAGTGGTGATCGGGCGCGGCACGGCGACCCCTACCTCGTGCAGCTCATTAAGGCGCGCCCATTCGCGGGACACCCAAACCGATTGCTCGACCTGGCGTCCGAACGCGGTCTTGGTGCGGATCGCGCGTACCTCGCGTTCAGGCATGGCGCGCAGACCGTCGTCGTACACCGCGGCGTTGCGGAAGCCACGGCCCTGCAGCTGCTTGTAGACCTTCGCCGCCACCAGATCCGCGCCGGCCTTGGCACGATCGGCCCGGCAGATCCATACCTGCGCTTCCTTGCCGGACTTCAGCGCGCCGAGCACCTCGGTGATGAGCCCCGTCGCGTAGAAGGGCGCGAACTCGCCGCCGTCTCGTAGTTCGTCTTCGGTCTCATCGCGGTCCATCTCGTGTTCGAACGCCTTGTTGTTGCGGCCCTCGAGCGTGACGATCCGCTGATGCGTGTCTATGTCTTCGAACATCGTCTTCCTCCGGATGGCATGGTCGTCTGGGATGTGGACTGCAGGGATGCAGACATGGGGCCTCCTCTCGTAGGAAGCGCGCATCCGGAGCCGGACGAAGGAACGAAAGAGGCCGCCCATGCGGGGCGGCCTCCGGCGCGACGGCTGCGTTGATGTCAGCCGCGCGCGGACGTTCCCGCGAGTCCGAGGGTGCGCGCCGTCACGGCAGCGCAGAGCGTCGCAGTGGTTAGCATCACACACCTCCTCTCGAGCAGGAACGTAGACCGGCAGCGATTGTGCGGCCACAACGCGCCTACGTCAAGGAAAAATCGGGCGTGACCCGGGAACCGACGGGCGCGCTCGGTTACCCTCTGGGCATGCATATCGCCGTCACCGCCGTCGGGGCCGACCGTCCCGGCATCGTTGCGGCCGTCACCAAGGTCCTGTTCGAGCACGGCGCGAACATCGAGGACTCCCGCATGGCGATCCTCGGCGGCCACTTCGCGATGGTGCTCATCGTCACTGCCGACGAGGCTGCGGCGCTCGAGCAGGCGCTGCAGGTTCCTGCACATACCCTCGGTCTGATCGTCAGTGCGCGCCCGGTATCCGAGGCCGGCGTCGCGCATTCAGACGGCGCGCCCTACGTCGTCAACGTCTACGGCGCGGACAAGCCCGGGATCGTCGCCGGCATCTCCGCCGCGCTGGCGGAGCAGCACGTGAACATCTCCGACCTCGCGACGCACGTGATCGATGCCACACCGCCGGTGTACCTGATGATGCTGCAGGTGACGCTGGCGAGAGGCTCCGATCCCGCGGCGATCGAGGCGCAGCTCAAGGGCCTCGGCGCGCAGCTCGGCGTGGACGTGTCGATGAACGCCGACGAGGCCGACACGCTCTAGACGTGCCGGCGCGCGAGGTCGTTCGGTATCCGGCAGCGGTGCTCAAGACACCGGCGTCTTCGCTCGAGCCCGGTTCAGAAGCGGTCGCGCTGTGCGCAGACCTCGTCGACACGATGCGTGCGTCGCCGGCATGCGTGGGTATCGCAGCGCCGCAGATCGGCGTCGCCGCACGCGCGTTCTGCATGGACGTCACCGGCCACCCGAAGGCGCGAACGCAGCACGGACTCATCGTGTTGATCGACCCGCTGATCGTGGAACGGCGCGAGCTGGAGACCGCGCGCGAGGGCTGCATGAGCGTTCCCGACTTCACCGGCAACGTTCCGCGTGCGCGCATCGTCGTGGTGACCGGACGGACGCCGCAGGGCGAGGAGATCACGATCGAGGCCGACGCGTTCGAAGCGCGCGCCCTGCAACACGAGATCGACCACCTGGAAGGGTTGCTGTTCCTCGACCGTGTCGTGTCGCGGAACGCAGATGTGTTCCCGCGCAAGCGTTACGCGACGTAGAGCGGATGAAGGGAATCGAAAGGCTCTCGCGCGCGTGTCGGCCGGTCCGTCCCAGGTAACCGTTAGACGCGATACAGCGTATGCGGCAGAGCATCGACGCGTTCGAAGTCCTCGTCGAAGGTTACCAAGTGCGCGCCGCAACCGAGGGTCGCCGCAGCGATCCAGATGTCATTGACCGGAAGCGGAGTGCCGGCACGCTTCAGGGATGCGAAGACTTCGCCGTAGATCTGGGCGATGTCGGAGGTGACGTCGAGGACTTGGGTGTATGGCTCGTGCAGGAACTCCTCGAGCGCCCGGCGGTTCTCCCGATACCGGCTCCCCACCCGGAAGCCAGCCTCGAGTTCGCCGAGGACGGTTGCCGGAACGAAAACGACCTCCGCTCGCGCGATCGCGTCGAGAGCCTGCGCCGACCCACGGCGCGCCTGCGAATACACGGAGGTGTCTAGAACGATCCGGGTCGGCAGAACCTCAGCGCCAGGATCGCTCATCAACGACCCGCTGCGCCTTCAAAGCCTCGTCGAATTCCGCGGCGTCGTCCTCTGTCCACGTGGCCCAACGATCCAGCCGTTCGCGGCGCTCCTCCAGACCGACCGCGTCGGCGAGCAGCCGAAGGATCGTGGCGTTGAGGCTTTCCCCCCTCGCCTGGGCGACGGACTTGAGGCGACGGCTGAGTTCGGCGGTGGGATTCCTGATCGTGATCTGTCTGACGCTCATGACAGTATGACATTACGCTGCAGCTTGTATGCTGTCAAGACTTCGGCGCTCAGCTCCTCCACTTGGTTTCGTCCTCTCTATCGATACATCCAGGCGCGGTCCGGATCCGGGGGGAAGGGGGGCGGGGGATGGGTAAAACCCGGGCGAAAACCGATGATCGGGCGCGCTTCGGCGTTCATCGAGCTAACACTTCGATCGTGCACCGCGTCCCCGCCGCAGTCGCAAAGCGACGTCCGCCGAGACGAGGGTGCATCCCAGCGCAGCGGCCAAACGCCGGCCATCGACGGACACTGAGCGAAGGCTAGCGTTTGGATGTCAACCCCTGAACCGGGAAGCCCACTGCTTTCGCTCCTAAGCCAAGCTCCTCGTCGTGCGTTGCAAAGACCAGTCCGTCAAACTCTTCGCGGCGGTCCGGCTCGCCGAGAACGACGCGCAGCAGGACCGACGAGTCGATGTATGCGTTCACCGTTGCCGGCGCTACCTCGCGCAGGACCTCGTTGAAGGATATGCACTCTTGTACTGCGCCGGCCGCCTCGTGCGGACCGGGCGCCGAACCATCCTCGACTCTAAAGGACATGGCCGTGGACGAGGCACCTTGTCGCTGCGTTCACTCGATGCCGTAGCCTTAGCTTCGCGTCCTGAAGCGCACTCTCACCGGATGACAGACAACGGCGAACGCCAGCTCGCCTTGCGCGGCTCGATGCTGTCTGGAACGCCGGACCGAGCGATGATTGACGTTCACGAACAGCGGTGTCATGCAAACTGTCATGCAGAGTGGGAAAACCGCTTCGCTCAAGCGCTCGATCGACGTTCGTGCTGGTCTGCGGAGGCGGAAGAGAGCGGATGAAGG
>JBKJXT010000457.1:0-3764 GCA_046716205.1 Actinomycetota bacterium | reverse complement strand
CCTCGAGGGTATGCAGATGCCCGTCGCTGAGGCCGAAGCGCATCTCGATGACCTTGCGCTCGCGATCGGTGAGCGACTCCATCACGCCTTCGAGCTGCTCCTGCAGCAGGATGAAGCTCGCCGCATCGAGCGGGACGATCGCTTCGGCGTCTTCGATGAAGTCGCCGAGATGGGAGTCCTCCTCGGTTCCGATCGGCGTCTCCAGCGAGACAGGCTCCTGGCCGATCTTCTGGATCTCGCTCACGCGCTCGGGCGCGAGGCCCATCTCCTTGCCGATCTCCTCGGCGGTGGGCTCTCGGTTGAGGTCCTGCATCAGCGCGCGTTGGATGCGGACGAGCTTGTTGATCGTCTCCACCATGTGGACGGGGATGCGGATCGTGCGCGCCTGGTCGGCGATCGCGCGCGTGATCGCCTGACGGATCCACCACGTGGCATACGTCGAGAACTTGAATCCCTTGGTGTAGTCGAACTTCTCGACGGCTCGGATGAGCCCGAGGTTGCCCTCCTGGATGAGGTCAAGGAACAACATGCCGCGACCGACGTAGCGCTTCGCGATGGACACGACCAGGCGCAGGTTCGCCTCGATCAGCTTCTTGCGAGCCACCTGCCCCTCGAGCTCGACCCGGCGCAACAGCTCCAACAGCAGCTCCGGCGCGGGACGCCCGCCCGTCTCGACGAGCCGTTCCTTCTCGCGCGGCAGCGCAGCCTTCTGCAGCAGCTCGCCTAGTCGCTCCGGCGCCGGACGAGCGCCGCGCGAGAGCGCCTCCTCCGCCTCCAGCCCGGCCTCGAACTTCATCGCGAGCATGACCTCGTCTGCGGCGGTGAGAAGCGGGACCTTGCCGATCGACTTGAGGTACATCCGGACCGGGTCCGCGGTCGGCGACGGGGCCTCCTCGACCGGCAGGACCTCCGGGACGACCTCGGCGACGAGCTCGAGCTCTTCTTCTTCCTCGTCCTCTTCAGCGATCTCAAGCCCGGCGCCCTGGACCGCGAGGTACACCGCGTCGAGCTGCTCGGGCGTCGGCATCTCGTCGAAGAGCCCGTCGATCTCCTCAGGCGTGACGATGCCACGCACCTTGGCGCGCGCGATCATCTCCTGGAGCGCGTCGGGGGGTTTCACCTGCGGCAAGGTCAATACCCTTCCTCGCTCTCGCTCAACGCACGTTTCTCACGTTCGAGCTCGATCAGCTCCGCGAAGAGTCGTTCATGCTCCTGCGGTTCGTCCAGCGGGTTGATGCGCTGCAGCGTTGTCTTCAACTCATCAATTTGGCGCGCGAGGACGAACTCCTTCAAGCGGATGAAGACCTCCGCGACCAATCGCTCGGTCACCTCGCCGGTGACCGGCTGCACGGCGAGCTCGGTGTAGGCCCGCCGGATGTGTTCGTCGGGGGTGTCGGCCAGCGCGCTCGCGTCTCCGGAATCCATGATCTCCTGCCAGATCGCGCGGTGCGAGGGCACGCTGAAGGTGTCTATCGACGTGTCGTCCAGCTGCGCTTTGACCAGCGCAGGGAACTGGATGGCGAGTTTCAGGGCTTCCTTCTCGAGGCGCACCTCCTTCGAGGAGCGCTTCAGCATCGACTCCGCGATCGCGCGCGGCGGCGCGCCCGCGCGGCGTGCCTTGCGAACTTCCAGGAACAGCGTGTCCGGATCCACCTTGATCCACCCCGATAGTCGTCGCGCGTACTCGGTCCATACGACCTCGTCGCTGGTCTTCGCGAGGATGCGCACGCCGGCCGCCAGCGCACGCGAGCGCACCTCCGGATCGCCGACGGTGTAGCGATCGGCTTCGCGCTTGAGCACGAACTCCAGCAGCGGTACCGCCCCTTCGACGAGACCGAGGAACCCGTCGGCGCCTACCTTCTTCACGCTGTCGGCGGGGTCGTCCCCCTTGGGCATCAGCACGACCTTCAACGACAGGCCCATCTGCTGGGCGTCGCCGATCAGCTGGTCGTAGGTCCGCTCCGCCGCCGTCCCGCCCGCTTCGTCGGCATCAAGCGACAGCGTCAGCTTCTGGGTGAAGCGCTGCAACGTCCGCAGGTGCTCGAGACCCAGCGCCGTCCCGCACGTCGCGACGGCGTCGGTGAGCCCGGCCTGGTGCAGCGCGATCACGTCGGTGTATCCCTCCACGATGAGTGCGCGAGCGCCCTTGACGATGTCGGCCTTGGCCCAGTTGAGCGCGTAGAGAACCTGACCCTTCTTGTAGATCGGCGACTCGGCGGAGTTCAGGTACTTCGGGCCGTCCCCGTCGCCCATGCGGCGCGCGCCGAACGCGACGTGCTCGCCGGTGAGATCGCAGATCGGGAACATCACCCGTCCGCGGAAGCGATCGATGATGCCGCCCTCTTGCCGCCGGCTCGCGAGCCCCGCCGCTATCAGCTCTTCCTCGGTGAACCCTTGGGAACGAAGGTGCTTGCACAGCGCATCCCAGGTCGAGGGCGAGAACCCGACCTGGAAGCGCTCCAGCGTCTCGGTCGAGAAGGCACGTTGTGTGATGAGGTAGGCGCGTGCGTCGGCGGCTTCCGACGACTTCTTGAGGGTCTCGTGGTAGAACGCGGCCGCGGCGCGGTGTGCATCGATCAGGCGCGCGCGCCGTTTCAGGATCGCGCGGTCGGCCGCGGAGAGCTGTTCGTGGCGAACCTCGTAGCCGACCTTGCGGGCGAGGTGCTCGACGGATTCGGTGAACGAGAGGCTCTCGAGCTTCTGGATCAACCGGTAGACGTCACCGCCTTCGTGGCAGCCGAAGCAGTAGAACAGCTGCTTCGCCGGATCCAGCGACAACGACGGAGACTTCTCGTTGTGGAAGGGACACAGCGCCTTGTACAAGCGGCCGGCGCGCTTCACCTGCATGTATTCGCCGGCGATCTCGATCAGTCCCGCGCGCCGGCGAACCTCCTCGACATCCTCGTCACGGATACGGCCGGTCGGCTTCATACCGTCAGCTCCGCGTAACGACGCAGCGCGTACGGATCGGTCATGCCGGCAACGTAGTCGGCCACGCGCGTCGGTGCATCCCCCGCGACGGATCGGTACAGCGACGGCAGACCGTCGGGCGCGTCGTGGTAGTGCTCGAACAGCGCACGCACCACGGTCGTTGCGCGATCGCGATCGGTTCGCGCGACCGGTCCGAGGTAGACGTGTTCGAACATGTACTTGCGCAACGCATCCATCGCGGCGGCGACGGAAGGCTCCATCTCGACGGCCGCGCGCCCGGCGCTCGCCTCAACGACGCTCATCACGAGCGTGTTGATCCGCGCGGCGTGGGTGAGCCCGAGGACGCCGACGATCTGTGCGGGGACGTCGTCGATGCCGATGATGCCGGCGCTGACGGCGTCGGTGAGGTCGTGGTTCAGGTAGGCGATCCGATCGGCGAAGCGCACGATCCACCCTTCCAGCGTCTTGGGCGGCGCCATCGTCCATGAATGCGCGAGGATCCCATCGCGCACCTCAAGGGTGAGGTTGAGGCCGCGCCCGTTGTTCTCGAGCACCTCGACGATCCGCACCCCCTGCTCGGCGTGGCGGAACTTGCGCCCGAGCATCTTCGACAGCACGGACTCCCCCACGTGACCGAACGGCGTGTGCCCGAGGTCGTGGGCGAGCGCGATCGCCTCGGTCAGGTCCTCGTTGAGCCGCAAGGCGCGCGCGATGGTCCGCGCGATCTGGGCCACCTCGAGGGTGTGGGTGAGTCGGACCGTGAAGTGGTCGCCCGCCGGCGCGACGAAGACCTGCGTCTTGTGCTTGAGCCGCCGGAACGACTTGGTGTGCAC
>JBKJXT010000456.1:0-3619 GCA_046716205.1 Actinomycetota bacterium | reverse complement strand
CTCCTCATCCGGCGCCCAGGCGATCACTCGCGCCGCCGTGAGTCCGCGACCCGACATGTTCGACTCCAGGCGACAACTCAGGTTGACGTCGACACACCGAGCACCCGGCAAGTCACCGTGCCGGCGGAGTTCGACGAGCACGCGTCGTTCGGATTCGGTCAAGCCCTCGCGGTCACCGGTCAGGGCGACGGCTTGGGCACCTGCACGAGCGAGTTACCGTGCACAGCCCTGCGTCGGAACTCCGGTGGGTGTGGTCTTGCACGTCGGACTCCTCTCAGGTGAGCGAACTCGCACAGCGTAGGTGTCCGGGTTACCGGGGGAAGTGCAGTCGGTCATGTTTGCAACCGGACGAGTGCACTCGCGCATCCGAAGCGAGGACTGCATGCCCACGCACCGAGCGACATCGTTCGGTGCGTCACGATATGCACACGCGGATGATACGCACACATCACGACACATCGAACACAAGACTGCGACGGGTTGTTGCACGCGACCGCAACCACCGATGTGCATGCTCGCACATCGCGTGTGCCGAACACGAGCGTTCGAGCACACGACGAACACGTTGCACTTGCACGTTGCACGACACGCATTGCACGACACGCATTGCACGCTCGCGCGCATCGCATCAGTCGACACACGCACGCGCGGTGCGTGCGCGCAGCTGCGCACCACGATGTACGCGATCGTGCGCACACCCGCTGCACACGCTCCACGCACACGTCGGCACACACGTTGCATGCATGTGGTGCGCCGCATGCACGGTCGGTGAGGTTTGGTAGCGCAACCCCACCGACCACCAACCCCCGATGCGCGCTGACCTGGGTAAACACTGACAACCCTCGACATCTACTTGAACTCTCGACCCGGTACGGCGTCCTGGATTTACTTGACATCCCTATTGTCCGTTTGATACCTATCTGTCTCCATCGCGTACCAGGGGTGCGCGTGCTTGGGGGGTAAGGGTGAAGGTTCTGGGGGGCTCTCGCATCTCGACGTTGCTCGATGCCGTCGTGCGCGCCCTGCGTCCCGAGACGTCGTTGGATCTCGATGCCGACGCGATCACCCAACAACAAGAAGAGAACGTCACCCGCGTGTCCGCGCGCATGCGCGCCTCCTCACTACTGATCGTCCTCACGCTGGTCGCAACGACGTTCTCCACTGCGCCGGTGCGCGCGAACGACGCGCTGACGCGTGACGATGCGTTGACGATCGCGTCCGCGCTCGACCTCGCGCTGCGGCGCGCGGAAGTCGTCGCGTTGTTCTCCTCATCGTTCGGCACCAGTTCGTCGCCGGTCGGTCACCGCACGCTTGCGACCGCGCTCATCGCGACGGACGCAGCCACCGACACGGTCGCCGACATCACACTCACCGACGCGCAACTCGCCGACGCTGCTGCGGGGGCAACGAAAGAGTGGACGACGGCGCGACCCGATGTCGATCTCTCGGCACTCTCGTTCACGATCGCGGATCTCGACGGACTACAACTGGGCGACACCACCGCGGGCGTGATCACGATCGACGCGAACGCGGCGGGACACGGATGGAACGTGTCGTATCCCGACGACGCGATGACGCGCATCGATCTGCACACGGTGTTGTTGCATGAGATCGGTCACGCACTCGGGCTCGAGCACAGCGCGGAAGGTTTGATGTCACCCTCGCTCGCTCTCGGCGAAACCAAGACGGTCGATGTCGTCGCTCCTGTCGAGAACGTCGACGGTGAAGTGACGATCATCGACGACACGACGCCGGTCGATGGGGAGCCGAGTGACGACGTCGTTTCAACGACGACGATAGATGACGGTGAACTCATCTGGCTCACATCCGATGGAACCGAGACAGTTCTTCCGCAGCCGCTCATACTCGAGATGAGTGGCGCGCACGAGACCTTGTTGCTTCGCGACGACGAGCTGCGGTTCGGAACCGAGATCTATCAGCTCGCCGGGATCGACGAAGTGGTGATCAACGGCACGGTGGGCGACGACTCCCTGACCGTGGTCGCACCGGGGCGGACCGACCTCTCCGTTCTCCTGCGTTTCCTCGGTGGCGAGGGCTCCGACACCCTGATCGCGCCCGGGCTCTTCCCGGCGACGCGAACGGGTGACGGTCAGGCCGTGCTCACCGCAGGCGCGATCGCGTATGAGGGCATCGAACGCGTTCTCGGTGAGAACGAGGGCTTCGCGTTCGGTCTCTGGGACAACCCGGGAAGCGGCGTTGAAGCCTTGCCCTCCCGGATCGGTGTGAGGACCGTTCGCCACGGCGGGAGAGGTCTGCTGATCGAGACACTTCAGGACGGTGACGGGCTCGGGACCGAGGTTCAGATCCTCACCGTGAGGGCGGGCATCGGCTCGTTCACACTCTCGCACGACGGCGCCACGACGACGGCGCTCGACGTGGAGACACTCGATGAGGTCGTGCTTCAGAACGCCGTGAGCGCGCTCCCATCGATCGGTTCGGCAAGCGTCACGCGCACGATCTCGGGCGACGGCGACATCTATACGATCTCGTTCCTCGGCGGCGGCGGCAACGTCTCGCAGCTCACGGCCGACACCTCGTCGCTCGCGTCGCTTGACGAGCAGCAAACTGTCTCGGTGACCGGCGCGTCGGGCGGTTCTTTCACGCTTTCGTTGACGATGGACCTCGACGGCGACGGCGTCGCATCCGCGCACGAGACGCTCACGACTGCCGCGATCGAGGTCGACGACACCGGCACGCCGTCGGCGAGCCGCCTCGAAGCAGCGCTTGACGCGATACTCGCCTCGATCGGCGGCGACGTCACCGTCGCACTCGTCGACGGCACGTTCGTGATCACGTTCGGCGGCGCGCTCGCCGGCGTCGACGTCGGACTGCTCGTGCCGTCGGCAGTCGCGTTGCGCGGCGTGCTCACGCAGGCACCCACCACGCATGCGACGCCGGATAGATCCGTCGTTGTTGCTCTGAACGGCACCGTCGGAGACGTGCTCGTCTCGGGTGCGAACCCGTCTGTGCGGCGCGCGCGCGCCGTCGTGGTCACGTCGATGAACGGCGGCGTCGTCGCGGAGGTGATCCCGTTGCGCGGCAGCGCACCGGGCGCGCCCTCCACGTCGACGCAGCGCCTTGCCATCGGCGCGAGCGGCGGCACCTTCACGTTGACCTTCGGTGGCTTGACCACCGCTGCACTCTCCTACGACGCGGGCGCTGACGAGATCGCGCGCGCGCTCGAGTCACTCGTGCTGATCGGTCCGGGCAACGTCTCCGTCTCAGCGCGCGGTCCACCGCTGGCAGCAGGCCATGTGTTCACGATCACGTTCGCGGACACGCTCGGCTCCATCCCTGTTCTGCTGATCGACGCAACGAACCTCACCGCGGGCAACGAGCTGCAACACCTGAGCCTTGCCAACGCGACCGGCGGCACTTTCTCCGTGACCTTCCGGGGAGCGACGACCGCCCCACTCGCAGCGAAGACCACCGCGCGAGCCCTTGAGACCGCGCTGCAGCGCCTCACCACGGTCGGCGCCGGCAACGTCGAGGTCACCGCAACCACCGACGGCTTCGACATCCTGTTCCTGGGCGCGCTCGCGCGCGTCGACCTCCCGGCTCTCGGCGTCGACAACGCCACCCTCGTGCGGTTCACGCC
>JBKJXT010000455.1:0-4424 GCA_046716205.1 Actinomycetota bacterium | reverse complement strand
ACGCCGCACGGCCTAGGGGTTGTTCCCCTTCGTGCTCTCACTCGGCGACGGCGTCGGTGACGGCGTTGGTGACGGCGTCGGTGACGGTGACGGTGAAGGCTGAGGCGACGGCTTCGGCGAAGGCGTGGGCGTGGGCGAAGGCGTTGCAGCCGGGCCCTCGCCCGACACCGTCAGCGTGATCAAGCTCCCCGCCTCAACTTCGGCGTCCGCCGCAGGGTCCTGCGACAGCACCGTCCCGTCCGGCTTCCCAGACGACGCCTCCACGACCTTGATCCCGTAGAACCCCGCGTCCTCCAACGCCTTCGTCGCCTCCGCCAGCGTCATGTCCACCACGTTCGGCACCACCGCCGTCCCCGGCGCCGGCGCCTTCGGGAACAGCCCCGTCCCCAACCCCTCGTGCGCGGCGCGCATGTAGCGCGCCCAGATCTTCGCCGGCAGCGAGCCGCCGAACACCTTCTCGTACCCGTGGATGTTGTACAGCGACCGTGACGTGTCCTGCGGGAACCCGAGCCACACCACCGTCGCGAACTGCGGCGTATACCCCGCGAACCACGAGTTCGTGTAGTCGTCGGTCGTGCCCGTCTTGCCTGCGGCCGGCCGCCCGATGCGCCCGTTCGCGCGCCCGGTTCCTTCTTCGATCACGCCGCGCAGGATCGTCGTCGCTTGCGCCGCGATCTCCGGCTCGATCGCCTTCTGGCAGTCCGGCTCCTCCTCGATGATCGTCGCGCGCGTCGAGGACTCCACCTTGGTGATCGCGTACGGCTTGCAGTGCACACCGCGGTTCGCCAGCGTCGCGTACATGCTCGCAAGCTCGAAGGGGCTCACCTCCACCGTCCCCAGCGCCAGCGAGATCAGCGGCGGCATCTTGCTGGTGATCCCCAGCCGCTGCGCGACCTCGGCCACCTTCGACGGCCCGACCGCCTGGATCAGCTGGATGTAGTAGGTGTTCACCGACTGCTCGGTCGCTTCGCGCATGTCGATGAAGCCGCGACCCTTGCGGTCGTAGTTGTGCACGTCTTTGATCTTGCCGTCGCCCGGATCCTTGATCTTGATCGGCGAGGGCGTGTCGAAGGTCGTCGCCGGCGCGAGGCCCTCCTCCAGCGCCGCCACCAACGTTGCCGGCTTGAACGTCGAGCCCGGCTGACGCTTGCCCTGCACGGCGAGGTTGAACTTGCTGTCGTCGAAGTCGCGCCCGCCGAACATGGCGCGCACCGCACCCGTGCCCGGCTCGATCGACACCAGCGCGCTCGCCGGATCGTCCTTGCGATCCAGCACCGAGGTGTTCGCATCCCGCGCGTCCCGCTGCAGCCCGTTGTCCAGCGTCGTGTGGATCCGCAGCCCGCCGTTCAAAAGGCGCGCCTCCCGCTCGGCGAACGTCGCGCCGAACCGCTCGTCGTCCAGGATCAGCTTCTTGATGTATTCGACGAAGTACGGGTTCTTGGCCTCCGCCAACGGATGCGCCTTCGCGCCCAGCGGTGTGCGGATCGCCGCGCGCGCCTCGGCCTCACCGATGAAGCTGGCGTCCACCATCCGCAGCAGCGCGGTGTTGCGTCGTGCCAGCGCCGCTTTTGGGTTGCCCACCGGCTCGTCGTCGCTGGGCGCGCGGATCACCCCGGCGAGCATCGCGCCCTCCGCCAGCGTCAGCTTGGAGACGTGCTTGCCGAAGTAGAACTCCGACGCGGCGCCGATCCCGTACGCGCCGTTGCCGAAGTAGGTCTGGTTCAGGTAGGCCTCCAGGATCTTGTCTTTCGACAGGACCTGCTCGAGCCGCACCGCCACGCGCGCCTCGCGGATCTTGCGGTCCACCGAGCGCTCGTTGCCGACCAGCGTGTTCTTCACCAGCTGCTGGGTGATCGTCGATCCACCCTGGCGCACGCCCCCGGCGCGCACGTTGAGGAACAGCGCGCGCATCAGGCCCTGCAGGTCCACGCCGTTGTGCGAGTAGAAGCTCGCGTCCTCGGTCGCCAGCACAGCGTTGCGCACGTGCTCGGGCACGCGGCGCAGCGGCGTGAAGACGCTGTTCTTCAATCCGGTGATCGTTGCGATCGTTTGCCCGTTGCGGTCCAGCACCACCGAGCGCTGATCGATCGTCGGCAGATCGATCGAGCCGATGGGATCGCTGAACTTCTCGGTCAACGCACCGACGCTCTTGTCCATCACCGCGACACCGGGCATCGCCAGGATCGCGACGAACAACGCGGTGATCGCCAGCACCACGCCCAGCAATCCGGCGCGCAGCCCCAGGTCCTTGCCCAAAAGGATCGGGGGTGAGACCCGATCGCCGTAGGACCACGCGTCGCGCATCCGGGCGCGCCACTCAACCCACGAGCGTGGGAAGGGCGAGCGACCAGGACTGAGGGGCATGGGGAACCTTCAGAGTATCGCGGGAACGGCCGGGTTGGGGCGGGCTACGCCAGCGCCAGCAGCGTGCCCACCTCACGCAAGGAGCGGATATCTACGACGTCTTCGGCCAAGTCGGGCACGCGCCACAGCGGCGCGCCCTCCAGCGCGCCGAGCGCTCCCGTCAGCAGGGTCTGCTCTCTCACCGCGACCGCGCGCCAGCCGGCGTAGGCGCGCAGCGAGTCGGCCAGCGCGCCTTTGCCCACCCGCGCCGCCATCGCCGCCGGATCCTCCAGCCCCACGATCGCCTCGACCGCGTGCGTGCGGTTCACCACGATCCCGCCCAGCGGCATCCCCTCCGCCGCCAGCCGCTGCGCGAAGTAGCGCGCCTCCTGCAGGCTCGCCTCGGTCGGCGAGGTCACCACGACGAACGCCGTCCGGCGCGCGCCCAGCAGCTCGCGCACGCGCGCCGAGCGCCGCTTGAACCCTTCGTACATCCCTTCGAACGCGCGGAAGAACGCGGCAACGTCGGCGAACAGCTCGCTGCCGGTGATGCGCGTCACCGCTTTCAGCACCGTCTGCGTCCCGAAGTTCAGGATCTTCAGCCCGCCCTTGCCGGCCTTCATGTACGGCCACAACATCAGCTTCAGGAAACGGCCCTCCAGGAAGTCGATGATGCGGCGTGGCGCCTCCAAGAAATCAAGCGCGCTGCGCGTCGGGGGCGTGTCGATCACGATCAGCTCCCAGCGCCCTTCCTCGTGCAGTTCCCACAGCTTCTCCATCGCCATGTATTCCTGCGTGCCGGCGAGCGTCGAGCTGACGTGTTTGTAGAAGTGGTTCGCGAAGATCGCTTCGGCGCGCTCGGGCGTCGCCATCTCCAGCACCATCTCGTCGAAGGTGCGCTTCATGTCCAGCATCATCGCCCACAGCTCTCCGCGCGGCGGCGACTTGCCGAAGGCGGCCGCCGGCACGAGCTGCGGGTCGTTGCCCAGTCCTTCCAGCCCCATCGACTGCGCGAGCCGCTTCGCCGGGTCGATCGTGCACACGATCACGCGCCGTCCCAGATCCGCCGCGCGCAACGCCAGCGCAGCCGCGGTCGTCGTCTTGCCAACGCCGCCCGAACCGGTGCACACGATGATGTGGCGCTCCCGCAGCAGATCGTCGATCGAGGTTTCGCTCACAGCGATGCCTCCACGATGGCGCCGAGCGTCTCGATCTCGGCGCGCCCCATCCGTTCGCTGAACAGGAACGGCAACTCGATCACCGGCTGACCGGATTCGGCCGCGATCTGCCCGATGATCTTCCTTTGGGAGCGCGCACGCCGTGCGTGGCCGGCCGCGATGTGCGCCAAGGCGCCCAGACTTGCATCTTCAAGTGCGAGCCCCGCGGCATCGGCCTGCGTGCGCAGCGTGCGCTCCGGGGAGCGCCCCAGTCCTTCGATCAACGGGTAGACCTGGTTCACGATCACGGGTCCGAGGCCCATGCCCATCTTCTGCAGCGCTTCGGCGGCCTCGGCGGTCTCGCGCGCCGGCATCTCTTCGGGCAGTGCGACGAGCACGACCTGGCAGCGCTTGTGGTCGAGGATCATCGCCTCGACGCTGGCGGCCTGCGTGCGGATCGGGCCGCCCCGCGCGAGCTCGGCGACGGTGCTCGGCGCGTTGAGGAACCTCGGGAGGCGCCCGGTCGGTGGCGCGTCGACGACGATCAGGTCGTAGACGTGCGCGCCGTTCTCGCGCTTACGCTCGGCTTCGCGCACCATGCCGATCAGCAGGATGTCCTTGAGGCCGGGCGCGGTGTTGGTCGCGAACTCCATCGCCTTGGAGCGAACCAGCGCGCGCGAGATGCCGGGGATCCCGTAGACGACGTGGAGGTACTCGACGAGCGCTTCGTCGGCCTGGATCGAGATGCCGGTGATGTTGGGCGCGAGCGGGTGCTCGGTGTGCTCGAGCCGCGCCTTGCCGAAGATCGGCGCGAAGGCGACGCGGTCCTCGAGCTCGGCCAGCAGCACGTGCGCGCCGCGCCGCGCGGCGGCGACCGCGATCGCGGCGGCCACCGTGGTCTTGCCGACGCCTCCCTTGCCGGAG
>JBKJXT010000454.1:0-3601 GCA_046716205.1 Actinomycetota bacterium | reverse complement strand
GGGTCGGGCGGTGCGGGACGGGAGCGTCGAACGCCTCGAGCTGTTCGAGCTCGGAGATCTGGGCGGCGAGGGAGGCACGAGCGCGGGTGCGGACGGGCGCCTCGACGCGCGCGGGGGTCTCGACCGGCGCGGGGATCGGACGACGCACTGGCTCGGTGAAGACGGGTCGCGGCGGCTCGCTGAAGCCGCGGCGCGAGACCTCGGGCTGGCGGCGCGTCCGGTCGGCAGGGGTGTGCTCGGCGTCGCCGGGGCGCGGCCAGGACACCGGCTGCTCGGCGGGACGTGGCTTCGCGTGCTTGCGGACCGCGGGCTTGCGCGTGCGCAGCAGACGGCGGTGACCGGAGCCGCGGCGCTTGGAGGTCGCGGCGACCGCGCGGTAGAGCTGCGCGACCGATTGGACGGTGCGGCCGAGTGGGAAGAAGGAGTCCGCGATCGCGGTGCCGGCCTCGCCCATGCGCTTGCGGAGCTTGCGGTCGGACAGCAACCGGTCGAGCGCGTCGGCGAGGAGCTCCGGGCGCGACGGCGGGACGATGAATCCGGCCGACGGCGGAAGGATCTCGGTGACCGCGCCGCCGGCGGCCGCGACGACGGGTTTGCCTGCGGCCATAGCCTCGACGATCACGCGGCCGAACGGCTCGGGCTCGGCGGAGGCGTGCACGAAGATGTCGATCGCCGCCATGGCTTCGGGTGCGGGCTGCCAGCCGAGGAAGGTGACCCGGTCCGCCAACCCGTACTCCGCCACCATGCGGTGGAGGTGACGCTCGAACGGGATGTCATTCTCGGGGAACAGCACCGCGCCGATGATCGCGAAGTGCGCGCGCGGGTAGCGGGCGGCGAGCATCGCGGCGGAACGGAGGAACACGTCCTGACCCTTCCACGGCGCGATGCGCCCGACGATGCCGATCACCGGGTCGCTGGAGGACACGCCCATCGCCTCGCGCAGCGAACGGTCGTTGCGGGCGTCGAGGAAGTCCTCCACCCGGATGCCGTTGGGGATCAGGCGGAGCTTGCGATAGATGGTGCGGTTGGTCTTGAACGGCTCGGCGACCGCACGGGAGGGAACGATGATCGCGTTGGCGAAGCGCCCGCAGGCGACGAAGGCCTTGCGCAGCCAGCCCGGCGCGAGGATGTCGCGGATGTGCCAGACCAGCGGCACGCGCGCCACCATGCAGGGCAGGATCGCCAGCAGATGGGTCTTGAGGGTGTTGGTGTGGACGATGCGGGGACGGACCTCGCGGATCAATCGCCAGATGCGCATGTTCGCCGCGATGAAGGCACCCAGGCGCGCGATGGCCACCAGCGGGTTGCGCAGCGAGGTGCGGGAGGTCTCGAGCAGCTTCTTGGACATCGGGACCATCCGGACCAGCACGCCGTTGGCTCGCAGCTCAGCGGCGAGCGGGCCGTCTCCGGGCAGGCACACGACCGGTTCGATCGGTCCCTGCGCCAGCCCGACGACCAGATCCGCCAATGACTGCTCGGCGCCACTCAGCCTGGGCACATGGTCCAGGAAGAGGACGCGAACAGAAGCCTGTCGTGGTTGATCCATCGATATCCTTAACGAGCCACGCAGAGGAAGTTTCGCTACAACGAGAACTTCACTTGAGTCGCGCGTAGAGATCGAGCAGGGTCTGTCCGGCTTTGTCCCAGCTTCTTTTTTCCGCGAGCTCGCGGGCGCGGCCCGCCATCGTCCGGCGACGGGCTTCGTCGAACCTCAGGGCGTCGAGCGCGGAGCGCAAGGCGTCCACGTCGTGGGTCGCGAGGATGATCCCGGCATCCCGCACGATCTCGTGCGAACCGGCCTCTTTGGCGACCACGACCGGCAGGCCGCACGCCATCGCCTCGAGGACGGCCATGCCGAAGGCGTCGTAGCGGCTGGGGTAGGCCAGGACGTCGGAGGCCCAGTAGACGCGGCGGACGTCGTCGATCTTGCCGGGCATGCGAACCGGCAGCGAGCGCTCGGCCACCGAGGCGACCCACTCCCCTCCTCGGCGCTCGCCTGCGACGACCAGCACCTCGCCGGGCGCGGCGCGCTCCAGGGCATCAAGCGCCAGCGGCAGACCTTTGCGAGGGCCGTGCGCGCCGACGAAGGCGACGACGAAGTCGGCCTCGGCCAGCTCGAGCTCCGCGCGCGCCTCGGCACGCTCGGATGCGGTTGGGGGCCGGAAGCGTGCGGCGTCGATGCCGAACTCCACCTGCTCGATCCGCTCGGCGTCCACGCCGCGGGCGACAAGATCCTCTGCGGCGGAACGGGCGCCGACCAGCACGGTGCGCGCCGTGCGGTACTGGCGGAGCTCCAGGCGCGCCTTGAACTTCGTCGCGGCGGCCTGGTTCGCGCCGCGCAAGCCGCGCTCGCGCCAGACCTCGTCGCCGATCTCGAACCAGCGGTCGGTGATCGTGTGGCAGAACAACACGTCGGCGCGCCGCATCGTCATCCCGGCGTCGGCGTGGATCAGGTCGTAGCGGCCGCGCCGGAGCCGCCGCGTCGTCGAGGCGATCATCATCAGCTGGTTGCCCAGCTGCCACACCGGCAGGCGCGCCAGGCGGCGCAGGCGCACGCCGTCCATCGTGAGGACCTCGTCGGGCACCAGCGAGGTGAATAGATCGACCTCGTGGCCGGCGCGCGACACGCGGCGAAGGAGCTCGAGGTTGACGTTGCCTTGGCCTTCTTGCATGCCCAGGCTCGGGACGACGAAGGCGATGCGCATCAGACCTCCGCGACGTCGCGATGCGCGCCGCGCCGGCCGCGCGCGCACTCGATGCACATGCTCGAGCCTTCGACCAGTTCGCGGATCCGCTCGACGAAGGTGCTCTCGTCGAAGCGCTGTGCGTGCGTGCGCAACATCGCGGGGTCGAAGCTCAATCGCTCCGCTCGCTCGACGCCCTCGATCAACGACTCGACGGTCTCGTCGGCGAACAGCACGCCGTTGAAGCCGTCGGCGATCGTCTCCAGCACCCCGCCCTTGCGCAGCGCGACGACCGGCTTGCCGGCGGCGTTGGCCTCCAAGGGCGCGATGCCGAAGTCCTCCTCACCGGGCACGATCACCCCGCGGCATGCGGCGTAGATCGCGGCGACGCGCGCGTCGTCGATCGCGCCGGTGAACTCCACGGTGGGACCGGCGATCGCTTTCAAATCTGCGGCGATGGGACCGTCGCCCACGACCACGAGGCGGCGTTGCATCGTGGTGAAAGCCTGCACCGCCAGGTGCATGTTCCGGTGCGGCATCAGGCGGCCGATCATCAGGTAGTAGTCGCCGGCGGGTGCAGGCGCGAACCGGTGCGTCTCGACCGGCGGGTTGATGACGAAGGAGCGGCGGCCGTAGAGCTGGCCGATGCGCGCCGCGACGAGGTTGGAATTCGCGATGTAGGTGTGGACGTGGGCGGCAGCGCGCACGTCGGCGCGGCGCAGGCGCTTCATCACCGGCGGCATCAGCGGTTTCGCCCACGCCGGCGTCATCTTCGACACGTCGTAGCGCTCGTCCCACAGGAACCGCGGCGGGGTGTGGCAGTAGGCCAGCAAGCAGGCGTTGCGCGGGCGCACGAAGTGCGCGAATCCGGCGGTCGATGCGATCACGACGTCGTAGCCCTCGATGCGCATCGATGC
>JBKJXT010000453.1:0-3038 GCA_046716205.1 Actinomycetota bacterium | reverse complement strand
GGAAGAGACCTGTTCAGACGCTATGTTCTTCGATCAGCTTCACTCGGAGCGCGATGACTTAAGTGCGGTAGCGTCCGTGGCCGCCCAGGGTCCGGATTCGCGAGAGGGTCAGCCTTGGCCCGCTGGTGACCGTCTTGTGTCCACTCAGAAGAGTCTCCAGGACTTCCGCAGGCGTGGACAGATCTGACCTTCGGCGGGGCTGCCGCTGCTGCTGAACCTTCGGGCAACTGCCAAGGTGCATCGTGGCTCCGCTACAAACTGGCTAACTGGAGCTAGCCACGCGCCCCCATTCCCTGGTGCTCACCCATAGCCTCTGACCAGGGCATCCTGGGTTCGTATGACGACCGCTCCGCCTCCGCTGACCAGCACGAACGTCGATCACGCGTTTGAGCGCGATGTGGTTTTCCCACTCTGCATGACACTCTGCATGACACCGCTGTTCGTGATGGACGATCACACGCGCGCTGTCGGGCCCTTTGGTCCCCGCGTTGCTCCACGGGTGGCTGTCCGCGTCCTGATGTATCCTCTCGAACACTTGTTCGACTCTTGAGGAGGACGCCCTGCGCGATACCGAGACGTGATGCGACGCCCCGAGTCGTAGTTCGGACCGTGCGACTCGGGCACGCCGGCTGACCTTCCCCTGTCGGCCCGTCGGCGGCACGGTCCGCCTCTGCGCCGGGCATGTCTGCTCGGGGGCCTGTACGACCGCGCGGAGTAGCTCACCCCGAGCCGGAAGGGAACACTGGGCATGGTTGCCCGCACGAAGGATGAGTGGAGCCGGCTTTCGCTGAGCAGACAGATCCGCGTCGATCGGGAGGTGTACGAAGCGCTCGTACAGCGGATGGCTGAACGTCAGGCGGCGTCGGGTCGCCGAAGGGTGTCGTTCAACGAGGTGTTGCGCGAGGTTCTCCTCCCGCAGGATTCGTCCCGGAGCAAGCCTGCAAGCTAGGGGCGCGCCTTCTCGTCGCCCCAAGCCCTTTGTTGCCGTGCTTGTAAGTTGTCACAGGCATGGGGGAGACTTGGCGTGCCCCGGCGGGCACGCAGGGCGCTCGCCGGCGATAGCAGGAGGGCGCGGCGTTGACGCAGGTTGTGATCGAAAACCCCATCCTGAACTCGCCGTTCGAGGAGCCAGCTCGCCATTTCAAGTTTGACGAGCAAGGCATCACGAACGAGATCACCGACGCGCGCCGGGTCAGTTCGTACTTCGTCCCGATCCCGGCCGCGAAGAAGCGCGGTCATCAAGCCACGCTCGACACCGAGTGGACCCTCGATCGGATCGAGGAGAACCGGCTCGTAAACGAGATCCGCGAGCGCGTCTCGGTCTGGCGCCGCGGCGGCTACCGCGAAGTCACCAAGACCACCAAGCAGCTGCTGGACTATTGGACCCGCAGCGACCGCGAACGAAAGCTGTTCTTCTGCCAGATCGAGGCGCTCGAGACCGCGATTTACATCGCCGAGGTAGCGAAGAAGGTCGGAGACACCTGGATCGAGACCAGACTCCGCGCCGCAAACGAAGATGCCAACCCACTGCTGTACCGGATCGCGTTCAAGATGGCGACGGGCAGCGGCAAGACGGCCGTCATGGCGATGCTCATCGCATGGCAGGCTCTCAACAAGTTCGCCAACTCTCAGGACGCGCGCTTCTCGGATTCCTTCCTCATCGTGACCCCGGGCATCACCATCAAGGACAGGCTCCGCGTACTTCTACCGTCCGATCCGGGCAACTACTACCGCGCACTCGACATCCTGCCCGTCGAGCAGATCGCAGAGCTCGGTAAGACGAAGATCGTCCTAACCAACTTCCACGCCTTCAAGCTGCGCGTTACGCAGAAGGCGTCACCGGTAACGAAGTCAATCCTCGGTCAGGGCTCGGCCGACGCATTCACTGAAACCCCGGATCAAATGGTGCGTCGCGTCTGCCGTGAGCTCGGCAACAAGCGCAACGTGGTCGTGCTCAACGATGAGGCGCATCACTGCTATCGCCGACGGCCCGAGGGCGAGGTGGAGGAGAAGCTCACCGGCGAGGAGCGAACCGAGGCTAAGAGGCGCGACGAGGAGGCTCGGGTCTGGATCTCGGGGCTTGAAGCCGTGAAAGCCAAGATCAGGATCCGAGCGGTGTACGACCTCTCAGCAACGCCCTTCTTCCTGCGAGGTTCTGGCTACTCAGAGGGCACGCTGTTTCCTTGGGTGGCATCAGACTTCTCATTGATCGACGCGATCGAGTCGGGCATCGTCAAGGTTCCGCGCGTTCCAGTGTCCGACGACTCGATGACGGGGGCGCAGCCGACCTATCGCGACCTCTGGGTGCGCATCCGCGATGACCTTCCGAAGAAGGGGCGAAGTGCCACCGAGATCAGCGGTGAACCCAAACTGCCGGTCGAACTGGAGGGAGCGCTACTCAGTCTTTACGGTCACTACGAGAAGACCTACCGCGCTTGGGAAGCCAACACCGAGGCACGTGCTCGCGGTCTGACACCGCCGGTGTTCATCGTCGTATGCAACAACACGACGGTCTCCAAGCTGGTCTTTGACTACGTCGCGGGCTGGTCGAAGCAGCTGTCGGAGGACACCTCCGTCGTAGTGCCCGGAAAGTTCGCCGTCTTCAACAATGAATCCGGCGGCGGTTGGTCCCCTCGACCGAACACAATCTTGGTCGACTCCGAGCAGCTCGAATCCGGAGAGGCGATGAGTTCGGATTTCAAGAAGATCGCCGCGGTGGAGATCGACGAATTCAAGCGCGAATACCGCGAGCGGTTCCCTGGTCGTGACCCTGAACAACTCACCGACGAAGACCTCTTACGGGAGGTCATGAACACCGTGGGCAAGCCGGGCAAGCTCGGCGAGCACGTGAAGTGCGTGGTGTCAGTCTCCATGCTCACCGAGGGGTGGGACGCAAACACGGTGACGCACATCCTCGGCGTCCGAGCTTTCCAAACCCAGCTGCTGTGCGAGCAAGTTGTCGGTCGGGGTCTGCGCCGGATGAGCTATGCGATCAACGAGGAAGGGCGCTTCGATCCAGAGTACGCGGAGGTGTATGG
>JBKJXT010000452.1:0-2863 GCA_046716205.1 Actinomycetota bacterium | reverse complement strand
CGTACGCCCGCCTGGACGAGATCATGGCGGCCGCGAAGCGTCGTGCCGGTGCCATCGAGCGCGAGCGGCCCAGCACCTTCCAGGGGATCTACGACCGCGACGTCGGCGTTCGCGCGGGGCTCCATCGAGCCCAGGCACTCGACATCGGCGACGAGTCCCTGTGTTTCGGCCGCACGGATTCGGCCATCGACGAGAGCTACTACATCGGTCGGCGCGCGGTGTTCGCCGAGACCCACGACCCGCTGGTGATCGACTGGCGGGTGCCGGCGGCGGAGCCCTTCTACCGCGCCACGGGTGCCGACCCCATGGGCCTGCGCGCCCGGCGTCACTTCCTGTGCGAAGGACGGAGGCTGTTGAGCGTCGAGGAGGAGCGATTCGACGACCCCACCGGCGCGGGCGGACTCGGCCTGGCCGGCAGCGGCGCGCTGATCGCCGCACTGGAGCGCCCCCGCACCGGGGTCATGCGCGACATCGTGGCGACGGTCCAGGCCGAACAAGACCTGATCATCCGCGAGGACATCGACGGCGTGCTGGCGGTCCAGGGTGGACCGGGGACCGGCAAGACGGCGGTCGCGCTGCACCGGGCCGCGTTCCTTCTGTTCACCTACCGGCGGAAGATGGAGCGCCAGGGCGTGCTCGTCGTGGGCCCCAACTACCACTTCCTGCGCTACATCGAGCAGGTTCTCCCCGCGCTCGGCGAATCGGGCGCGGTCCTGGCGACGCTGTCGGATCTGCTGCCCGACGTCGAGGTGACCTCGACCGAGCCGGGCGCGGTCACACGCGTCAAAGGCGATCTGCGCATGGCGCGCGTGATATCGCGCGCGGTGCGCGATCGCCAACGCCCGCTGGCCAAGGACATCGAGATCAAGCTCGACGACGTCGTGGTGACACTGCGAGCGAAGGAAACACGCGAGCTGATCGCGAAGGCCCGCCGCAACCGGCGCAGTCACAACGCGCGCCACGCGATGCTGGCGTCGATCCTGGTGGCGCGCATGTATCCGAGGTACGTGCGCGCGATGCGCACGCAGCACGGCGAGCATGCGGACATGATCACGCAACCCAAGCGCGTGATGCGCCCGATCCTGCGTCAGAGCGAAGCCCTGCAGCAGGCGCTCGACGAGATGTGGCCGCTGCTGACCCCGCAACGGTTGGTGAGCGAGCTGTTGTCGTCGCGGTCGCACCTCGCGGCGGCAACCAAGGGCCTCCTGCGTGATCAGGAACGCGACCTGCTGTACCGGGCCGACGGCTCGGCGTGGGCGGCGGCCGACGTGCCGCTCCTCGACGAGGCCTTCACCCACCTCGGTGCGCCGCTCCCCCGGCGTCGCTCCGTCGAGGACGATGCCGATCTCGATGAGCTCGTCACGTTCGGACACATCGTCGTGGACGAGGTCCAGGACCACTCTCCGTTAGCTCTGCGGATGCTCGCGCGCCGGTCGCGCAACGGATCGATGACCGTCGTCGGCGACCTGGCCCAGGCGGTCGGGATCTGGACGCCGCAGTCCTGGGATGAACTGCTCGCCCATCTGCCAGAGCGCAAGCCGCGCGTGCGGGAGCTGACGATCAACTACCGAACGCCGGCCGAGATCGCCGATCTCGCCGCGGCTGTTTTGAAGGAAGCGGCACCCGACATCGTTCCCCCGTCCTCGGTGCGCGAGACCGGCGAGCCGCCGCGGTTCCTCGAAGTCGCCGCCGACGACCTCGTCCGCTCGGTCGCCTCGCTCGCGCGAGGACACGTCGTCGAGGAGCACGGGACGATGGTCGTTGTCGCGCCGCCGTCGCTGCTGGATGCGATCGCAGCGGCGGCGCACCTTCCGCGCGACGATATCGGCGCGCCCGTGACGGTGATGAGCGTCGAGGACGCCAAGGGCCTCGAGTTCGACGAGGTCGTGGTGGTCGAACCCGCTCAACTGGTTGAGGAGTCCCTACAGGGCTTACGTGCGCTCTACGTGGCACTGACGCGGGCAACCCAGCGCGCCACGATCGTCCACGCGCAGCCGCTGCCCGGTCCGCTACAGGGCTGAGCACATCGAGTCACGCAGAAGGGCGGCCCGCAGGCCGCCCTTCCGAGTGTCGCGCGAAGACTTCTTAGAAGTCCTCGTGACCCATACCGCCGCCGCCGGGCATCGGAGCCGCGTTCTTCTCCGGCTTCTCCGCCACGAGGGCTTCGGTGGTGAGGAACAGTGCCGCGATCGACGCTGCGTTCTGCAGCGCGGAGCGCGTGACCTTCGCCGGGTCGATGACGCCGGCCTTCAGCAGGTCGACGTACTCACCGGTGTCGGCGTTGAGGCCCCAACCGGCATCCAGCGAGCGGGTCTTCTCGATCACGACGCCGCCTTCGAGGCCGGCGTTGAACGCGATCTGCTTGACCGGCTCTTCGAGCGAGCGACGCACGATGTTCGCGCCGGTCCGCTCGTCACCCTCGAGGTCGAGCTTGTCGAGCGAGGCCTGCGCCTGCAGCAGCGTGACGCCACCACCGGCAACGATGCCTTCCTCGATCGCAGCCTTGGTCGCGGAGACCGCGTCCTCGATGCGGTGCTTCTTCTCCTTGAGCTCGACCTCGGTCGCAGCTCCGACCTTGATCACCGCAACACCGCCGGCGAGCTTCGCCAGGCGCTCCTGCAGCTTCTCACGGTCGTAGTCCGAGTCGGTCTTCTCGATCTCGGCCTTGATCTGGTTGACGCGGCCCTTGACCTGCTCCGCGTCACCCGCGCCCTCGATGATCGTGGTCTCGTCCTTGGTGACGACGATCTTGCGGGCACGGCCCAACATCTCAACCGTCGTGTTCTCGAGCTTGAGGCCAACCTCTTCGGAAATGACCTGGCCACCGGTCAGGATCGCGATGTCCTGCAGCATGGCCTTGCGA
>JBKJXT010000451.1:0-10246 GCA_046716205.1 Actinomycetota bacterium | reverse complement strand
GTTGGGAGCGGTGCAGTGGGCAGCCCGCCGAGTCGATCCAGCTCGTGGCACGCTTCGGCGCGTACTCAATGATGTGCAGCAGGGGCACTTCACGACACTCGAGTGTCAGATTCATGCGCGACTCGCCGTCCTCGAGGCCGGAGATGGCGATGTGGCCACCGCCGCCGAGCACATCGCGCGATGCGAAAAGCTCCTTACGCAAGGCAACGGCTGGCGAGGGTTCCTGGGCTTCGTTGCGAGAGCCAGAGCCGCGACGGCAGCGGCAAACGAGAATCTCAGCGAAGCCGAATCATTCTTCACCGAAGCGGTAGAGATCTTCCGACAGTACGCTCTGCCGTTCGAAGATGCCGATACGGTGCACATGTGGGGGCGCGTCCTCGCTGACATCGACCCGACGCGCGCGCTGGAGAAGTACGATGCCGCACTCGAGATCTACACGAGCCGCGACGTCGGAAAGGCGTGGATCGATCGGCTACTCACCGATCGCAGTCGCGCCGAGTAACTGGCCCGCCAAAGGGCGGAGACCGTGGAGCTGAGTCGAAAACGCGTCCCCTTTATCGTCCCGTAAGAGGGAGAGGAAGAGTCGACGCGAGTTCGCAGCAGAGCCGCGTGGCCATCTGTTATCGTGGACGCTGGAGCGCCGGGAAGTCTGGTCGGCAGACTGGCGCTCCTTTGTGCTTCGTGGGGCCCAGTCGTCTCAGACACGGAAGATCAGGGGCCCGAAATGGACGAGCACACGAAGGACGAAACGCCCGAGTTGACCCCGCGTTGGGCTCGGTCGGACCGACGGCTTCCTCGACTCCTCGCGCGACCTCTTCAACAGTTCCTGCAAACGGAGGCCTCGAGCGGGGTCCTCCTCCTCGCAGCTGCAGTCGTGGCCCTCCTATGGTCGAACCTGAGCGGCGACTCATACGAGCGGTTCTGGCACACCGAGCTAACCATCGGCGTCGGCAACTGGGCGATCCAAGAAGATCTTCGGCATTGGATCAACGATGGGGCGATGGCGCTGTTCTTCTTCGTCGTCGGCCTCGAGATCAAGCGGGAGATGATCTCGGGAGAGCTACGCGAACTTCGCGCCGCCGCGTTCCCCGCCATCGCTGCGGTTGGAGGCATGGTCGTCCCCGCGGCGATCTACCTCGCGGTCGCGGGACCAGAAGGCGCGCGCGGCTGGGGTATCCCGATGGCGACTGACATCGCCTTCGCCGTCGGTGTGCTCGCGCTCGTCGGCCGTGGCCTGCCTTCATCGCTGCGGCTGTTCCTGCTCACGCTGGCGATCGTCGATGACATCGGTGCGATCCTTGTGATCGCCCTCTTCTACTCCGGTTCGGTGTCGACGGGCGCGCTCGCCGTCGGGCTCGTCGGGCTCGTCGCGATCGTGATCCTGCGCCGCATGGACATCCGCTCGGGGCCGCTGTATCTGGCTCTCGGCATCGGGGTCTGGCTCGCGGTCTTCGAATCGGGCGTGCATGCCACGATCGCCGGCGTCGCGCTCGCGTTCGTCACACCGGCGGTCGCTATCCAGCGTCCGCGAGCGGTGAGCGACGAGGCGCGTCGCGTCGCGGATGAGACCGAGGACGACCCGCCGCATCCAGACGCCGACGCGCCGCAGTGGCTGCACCTGGCCGGCTTGACGCGCGAGGCGGTGTCACCGCTGGCGCGCCTGGAACACATGTTGCACCCGTGGACGAGCTTCGCGATCGTGCCCGCGTTCGCCTTGGCCAACGCGGGTGTTCGCATCCGCAGCTCGGAGTTGGACGCGGCGTCGTTACGGATCAGCGCCGGAGTCGTGGCCGGACTCGTCCTCGGCAAAACACTTGGGATCACGCTGGCGGCACTCGCAGCGGTGCGGCTGCGTATCGCTCCGCTCCCTCCTGGTGTCAGTCGACTTCACGTCCTTGGCGTGGCATCGTTGGGAGGGATCGGCTTCACGGTGTCTCTGTTCATCGCGGGGCTTGCGTTCACCGACGTCCCGTTACTCGACGCATCGAAACTGGGCATCCTCGCAGGCTCTGTTTCTGCGGGAATCATCGGGGGGCTGATCCTGGTGGCTGCAAAGCGGAGCGGGGGCCCGCCTACACACCAGTAAGGCAGCCGGTGAACCCTCCTGGGGGAGGTGGGCGCGATCACCTCCGCGCTCGCCGGCGTCGGTTGTGCTGCCACCGTTGCACCGAGCATGGGCGAGGAGGGAGCGCACCAGTCGGCGCGAGTGAGCCATCAGACTGAGGAGATGTGCCGCGTCAACCGTTGGCGAGTGCGTCGGCCACCGCGAGGTAGACCGCTTCCCACTCCTTCGGAGCGATGCTGTCCACCGGATCGTTGCCGAAGCGCACGCCGGTCATGTTCAGCGCGGGAGCGACGCTTACTCGCTGGTGTCCGTACCCCGACGCGGTGTAGCCGCCGGACCACTTCGGCCACATGTAGCCGCGCGGCCCTCCGGTCTCCTTGGAGTAGTCGTGTGAAGCCTCGACCCACGCCTCGGGCACGACCTGCTCGCCGTCGAGGTTCCGGCCGCCGTTGCGGAACAGCTCGCCGAATCGAGCCATGTCCTTGGTGGTCGCGAACAGGCCCATCGATGCGAAGGCATGTGCTTGGCGGTCAACCATGATGAGCGCGTCGTTCTCCATGCCTGCCGGTTGCCACAGCTTCTCGGACAGGATCGTGGAGTAGGCGTCGCCGTACACGTTCTCGAGCAGCCACGTCAGCATCTGTGCGTCGGCGCTGTTGTAGCGGTAGTACTCGCCGGCCTTCGAAACCCGGGTCAGCTTCAGCAGGTAATCGTTGCGCGTCATGCCGTACAAGCCGTTGGTGTGGAAGTCGAGTCCCATCAGGATCAGCTCTTCGGGCTGATGAACCGGGACATCCACCCAGTAGATGCCCGACTCCATCTGGAGCAGATCCTCGACGGTCGTGCCTTCCCATTCGGTGCCGACGGTCTCTGGGATGTACTCCTCGATCGGATCGAAGATGGAATCGATCCGTCCTTCACCCACAGCGATCCCGACCAACGATGTGGTCACGGACTTCGTGACCGACCACATCTGGTGACGCGTGTCGGCGGAGAACCCGTTCTGGTAAGCGTCGTACACGAACTCGCCGTCGTGCATGAACCCGATGGCGTTGGTCGCGCCGTCGGCCATGTACTGCTCGACCGTCCTGGTCTCCCCATTGACCTCGTAGGTAACCTCGCTCAGATCCACGCGCCGCTCGGGTAGCGGCGTGGCCTGCGGGTCAGACTCGACGACCTGCGTCGGCATGATCACGATGACCGTCGTCGCGTCCATGGGCAGCAGCAGGATCGCGAACTCGCGGCTCATGGTGTCGCTGAGTTTCTTGTCCCAGTGCTGCGGGTTGAGGAGCAGGTCGGCGCGCGCACCCAGCAAGCTCACAAGCGGGGCGACACCCGGGGTTGACTCGTGCGGAGTCGGGTAGAGCCGACCGAGGTGCATCGCGATGACATCGTTGAGCCCCTCGGGCATCGATGACAGTGCCTCGAGCGCGGATTCGGGATCCGGTGGAAGCGAGTAGAGCACGCTCCGTTCGGCGAGATGCGGGATCTCCTCGAGCAGGATCGTCCCTTCGTTGGGTGGGTCATCGGACCAGCCGACCCCCGGTACGCCGAGAGGCAACATCAGTAGGGCGATCACCCAGGTCAGCGTGCGCTTCCTCATCGTCGTGTCTCCTCGGCCGATGTCATGTGTATCGGTATCACTTCGCCGAGCGGAGTCCCGTTCCTGCGTCAAGGGGTGGGCTCGAAGGGCACGTTTGACGCACGAGAACGGGGCTCAGGACCGTGCGAAAGAGGTGAGTGCTCCGATCTCATGACCGTCGGCGAGTTGAAGCGCCTGAAGGTATCGCGCACGCAACTGGTCGGTGGGCACGCTGAGTCCGCTGCCCCAACTGAAGGCGGCGCGACCAAGAGCCCTGATCAGATAGTCGGCCGCGATCCGCCCGTGCCGGCCATTCCCGTTTGCGAAGGGATGAATGGCGACAAGGCGATGGTGGAACCGCACACACAGCTCGTCAGGGTCGTAGGTTTCGTGCTCGATCCAGCTTTGCGCATCATCGGTCAAGGAACGAACCTGGGTTGGTATCAGAGCTGGCTCGACACCTATGTTGGTCTCGCGTCCGCGGTACTGGCCGGCCCATCTCCAGACCTGGCCGAACATCGCCTTGTGAAGCCCGCGTAAGTACCTATCGTCGAGCAACACCTTGGCGCTCGGCGGACGTCGGGTCAGCGTCCCATGGAGAATGTTCTGCTGCTCCGCTTGGTTGAGTTCACCGTGCGTCGAGATGTAGCTCAGGAGAAGCCATTGCCTATCGTCATCCGATAGCTCCGTGTGACCGTCGCCAATGGGGACTAAGGGATCGGTCATTCGACGGTAGGCGCGTCACTCCACAGACCGCGCCGGTCGATCAGCTCGCGCGAGACATCCTCTAATTCGTCTGCGTCGCCGCCGATGACTTCTTGATCCTCAAGACGCATGTGATGTTGCACGGTCCGGAGGTGCGCTCCTGCCTTGCGTCTTGCCTGTCGGCGGACCGCCTCGGACAGTGTCGTTCGCGGTACCAGGGCGTACATGAGGTCACAATCAAGCGCCTCGGCGGCACGACGTAGTGTTTCGAGTTTGATCGTGCCTTCCACTTCGCCTTGTTCGAGCGCAGAGATCCTAGATTGTGTGACGCCGATGCGGGCTGCCAACTCGGTTGTCGACATGCCGAGCGCTTGGCGGATCGCGCGTACCCAGCCGCGATGGGGCACTGGTTGGGGCGCCATTTCCTTGAGCCGCAGGAGACGCGAATCGAGGTGCCGGCGAGCGGCGATGTTCCTCGTTTTCATCGCCCACAGATTAGCAGCTAGACATGCTGATTAGCAAGCATACCTAGCGGTTTAGACTGCTAGATTCCCGACCCCAGAAGGGATGCGCGTGCCCCGAACCCCACAGCGCGACGAGGTCGTCGCCGAGGATCGCGACAAGTTCGTCGCGGAGACGCGTCCATGCGGCTACCGCCGCCGGAGGAAGCTGATCGAGAGGTGCGCTCATCGCAGCCCTCCGCTCTCAGTTCCCTTCCTCCCGGTAACGATGACCCAACCGATGTGCGGTTCGGTCAGCCGCACGGCAGCTTCGGCGCGCCACTTCCGAACGGTCTCGATCTCGGGGTGCTCGGGGTTGGCGTCCATCCACTCAAGCAAGCTGATCGTCTGGATGGAGTTGTAGGTGTCCCAGTCGTCGGCCGTGGAGCGGATCAGAGTCACGACCCGGAGTTCGCGCGACTCGAATCCCTCGATGATTTCAGTGAGTGTCGGGCCTTCCTCCTGGTCTCGCCGCGGTTCTACGGTGTACACCTCTCCTACAACGACATGTCCTCCAGCGCGCGTCCCCTTCGCCAGGGCGTCGAGGGTGCCGTCCAGGCTGCCCCAGGCCCATGTCGCGCCCAAGCACATGCAAACGTCGTAACTCTCAGGCTCCATGTCGAAGTCTTCCGCATCGGAGTCGACGAACCTGAACCGATCAGACAGGCCGACCTCGTCGACACGCCGGCGCGCGTCTTCGAGGAAGGGCTCGTAAGGTTCGACGGCCGTCACCCGGCAGCCGAACTCGCGCGCGAGGATCAGCGCCGGGCCGCATCGCCCAGCGCCTGCGTCGAGGACGTGATGCTCTGATGTGAGGCGTAAGCGCCGCCCGAGCGTGCGGATCTTGTCGGGACTCATCGGGTTCATGACGCCTTCGGCGAACTCAGGCGCCGCCGACTCGTTGATCGCGTGGATCCAAAGCATGAGGAATCGTCTCCCGTCGTCGAGTTTGGCTATGGCCAGTAAGGGCGCGTCAGAGACACGCCGCGACGCGGGTCACCCGCTACGAGTCAGGCGAGGAAGTCGACGCGCAGGGCGACCCGGAAGACACATGCAAGCATCGGGACCGCCTCCTTTCGCGCGAAGTTGCGTGAACCCTAACAAACACGAGCGCCCGTGCCCAGTGGATTGGGTGGGGTTCGTGCACATCGTGATGGCCTCGTCAGCGCGGCGATGCGAACCCGAAGCCGGATGTCGGCCGGTGCAACAAGGCGCGCGCCCTGCCGGATCGACAGGGCGCGCGTTCGGTGCGACGGATCACTTCCCGCAGCTGAGCTTCTCCATCGTGATCTCGACGAGGCCCTCGTTGTCCGAATCGGCCTGGCCCAGATCGAACACGGCGCGCCCGACGAAGTGCAGGAAGTACCGCGCTCCATCTGTTCCCTTCAGCACGATCGTGCGCTCGATACGGGCTACTCCTATGCCGTCCGCCCCAACGTTCCACGCGAAGTGCATGCCGGAGTGTCCGCTGTATGTCGGCAGCGACGGATCATCGGGCTCGACCGTCACCTTGCTCGTCAGGTTCAGGGTTACGCGTGCCGGCGGGACCAACTGATCGTCGCTGGGATCGTTCGGGTCTCCGTGGTCGATGTCCGCGAAGAGGTGGCCGGCAACCGTGTCGATCGCGGTGACGGTGCCGGGTCCGATGGCGCACGCGGGCTCAGCCTCCATGGGAAAGACGTACACCACTTTGTGTTCGTGGATGGTTCCGTGGTAGCCCGGCTCACCGGCGTGCGTGTAATCGCTGGCCCGAAGCAAGCCGATGTACAAGTCCGGTCCGTCGAGCGACTAACGCGCTTCGACGTTCATCACCCGCTCAGGATCGCAGCCCATGGCGTTCGACGAGCGCTGACGTCGCCGCTTCATCCACGTCGCTCAACCCATCCCCTTTGGTGATCAGTACGTCCGGGGGATGACTTCTTGAGCCGCGATCCGACACTGACGCGCCTCCGTCACGGGTGCGTCACCGCCGAGCCTCTCCGATCACAGTCTTGCGCGGGGCGCTGGCCGCTATTTCGTGTCGCCGGGGCGGTGAGGGATGTCGCCGGTGTCCACGACGTATTGGGCGATCTGGCGAAGTTTGATGTTTAGTTGTTGGGATGCGCCTCGCAGCAGATCGAACGCCTGCTCGCCGGTGATGAGTTCACGGTTCATCAGGATGCCCTCGGCTCGGCCAATCACCTGTCGCGAGGCCAGCGCACCGTGGAGGTTCGCCAACCTCTTGGTTTCCACGCCAAGCGCTCGCGTAGCGTCTTCGAGCTCTACCGCTGCGGCGAGCGCGACCCCAGCATGGGTGGCGAAGATCAAGCCCTTCGCTCGATCGGTAGCGCCGAAGGCTCCCGGCAAGCGTGCATAAAGGTTGAGCGCACCCAGCGTCGTGTCGCCCGCCAGGCGGAATGACAGCAGGCTCCGCAGCCCTGCTCGGGCAGCCTTTGGCCCGAAGTCGGGCCAGCGCGTATCCGTCAGAAGATCGTCGGCGTAGAAGCTCTCCCCATGATTGATGGCGTCCAGGCACGGGCCCTCTCCGGTGGCGTATTGCATCTCATCGACCTCGACGACCGTGGGCTCCGTCCATACCGGCGTCACGACATCGCCGTTCTGGACGAACGAGATCCCTGCCCCGGAGCAGCCATCGATCGTGCGCACCGAGTAGTCGACGATTTGCTGCAATGTCTCCTTGACGGTGGGGGCTGTGTATAGGGCGCGAGAAATCTCAGCAAAGCTCGACGCGAGGTCGCTTCTCAGTGCTTCGAGATCACTCTCGATCGGCTTCATCCCCGCTTCCCGACAACCGAAAAGAGCGGCAGCAACGCTTCGCTGCCCTGCGTGAGATTCTAACACCGCCGTTAGCTCTGCGGAATCCCCCGCTGCCCTGGTTACTGTTGTCGGTTCGTCGCGGGGAGCGTATGATGAACCTACCTTCACCAGCGAGGGTTCCCCGACGCACGCAGCGATGCGCGTTCAGAACTCTGAGGTGAAGGTCTTGCTTTTTGTCCTGTTTGTCCCCAGCAGGCCGTCCCCGTTCAAGTGGCTCAGATCATGAGCCCGCCGACGAAGGATGTGTCCGAGCACACTCGCGACGACGCCGGACTCTCGGGTCCCGAGCTGTGGCGACGCTACGTCGAGCTGGGCGGTATGAGCACCTCCGACGAAGTGGAGTCGATCCTTCGACTGGAGACCCTGCCAACCTCCCACGATCACAACATCCTCGCCCACGCGCTCAACGAGCGGTTCACCGAGCTCGGGGGCAATCATCCGGTTGGCTATGAGGAGGCGATGCCGTGAGCCGGCGATCGCGAACGCCTCTTGTCGAGCAACAGCCCATGTCGAGTGAACAGCAGCTGTCGGACGTGTTGAGCGAGTTCGCGCGCACGATGGTGACGGACTTCCCTATCCAGGCCATCCTTGACCACCTCGTGAGGCGCATCGTCGACGTGCTGCCCATCACCGCGGCCGGAGTCACGTTGATCACCGACGGCGCCGATCCGCGCTACGTGGCCGCCTCGGACGACTCGGCGCTGCGCTACGAGCAGTTGCAGACCGAGCTTGGAGAGGGGCCGTGCTTGACCGCGTACCAGAGCGGCGAGGCCGTTGCGGTCGCAGACCTTCGCGAGGAGTCGCGCTTCCCGGCGTTCGTGCCTCGTGCGATCGAAGCCGGGCTGCTCGCTGCGTTCACGTTCCCGCTCCGAAGCGAGGGTGGAACCCTTGGGGCGCTGGACCTGTACCGCGACACAGCCGGACCATTAAACACCGCGTCGATGGACGCGGCACAGACCCTGGCCGACGTTGCCGCCGCCTACCTGCTCAACGCCCAGGCGCGAGCCGATCTGCAGGACTCCTCCAATCAGTCACTCGAGCGATCGCTGCACGATGCCCTCACCGGCCTTCCCAATCGCGTGCTGCTGTTGGAGCGACTCGACCACGCCGTCTTGCGCAGTTCTCGTTCTGGGAAGACCACCGCGGTTCTCTTCATCGATCTCGACCGGTTCAAGCAGGTCAACGATCTGTTCGGACACAGCGTCGGCGACCAGCTGCTCGTCGGCGTTGCCCAGCGAATCGGCGCCGTGCTCCGTCCCGGTGACACCCTTGCGCGGCTGTCCGGCGATGAGTTCGTCATCCTGTGCGAAGATCTGGATGCGCCAGGCGAAGTCGGTGTGATCGCGGGCAGGATCCACGCCGCGCTGGCCGGTCCCTTCGATCTGTCGGGCGCGCAGGTAGAGATAACGGCCAGCGTCGGCATCGCATTCTCGAGCCTCGGCGGAGGCCTCTCCGAACAGCTCCTGGGCGACGCGGACGCGGCCATGTACAAGGCCAAGCGTGAGGGCGGCGCGCGCCACCAGATCATCGATCTTCGTGAGCGACGTCCGGCCGGCCTCGCACGCGACCTGCAACACGCCCTCGCCAACGCGGAGCTGCAGGCGCTCTACCAGCCGATCGTGCGAGCGAAGGAGGGCCGGGTCGTCGCCGCTGAGGCCTTGCTGCGATGGACTCACCCGAGCCGAGGATCGGTGCCGCCGTCATTGTTCATCCCCCACGCCGAACGCTCAGGTCTCATCAAACCGATCGGACGATGGGTGCTTCAACAGGCGTGCATCGACCGAGCACGATTCCAGGATGTTCGGCCGGAACAGGAGCTGTCGATGTCGGTGAACGTGTCGGTGAAGCAACTCATGTCCTCGGAGCTCGTCGCCAGCGTTGGTGAGGTCCTCTCCGAGACACACACCGATCCCCGGCTCGTGACATTGGAGGTGACCGAGAGCGTCTTCGTTCAAGACAGCGATCGCGCGCTCGTCGTACTGAACGAGCTCAAGAAACTCGGGGTCTTCCTCGCCTTGGACGACTTCGGCACCGGCTTCTCCTCGCTCAACCATCTGAAGCGGTTCCCGGTCGACGTCGTCAAGATCGACCAGACGTTCGTAGCCGACCTGCAACACAACGAGGCGAGCGACGCCATCGCGCTGGCCATCATCGAGCTGGGACACCGCTTGGGCATGACGGTGGTAGCCGAAGGGGTCGAAACCGCCGCGCAGCTCAAGAAGCTGATCTCGTTCGGATGCGATTACTGCCAGGGCAACTACTTCGCTCAGCCCATGTCTGCCGACGACTTCGACGACATGCTTCTCCGGCCTGGGCGCACGACCGCTCAGCTCCCGATCCCAGCGGAGCATTCAGCATGAGCGAGGCTGCGATCGCACCAGTTGCCAACGGGCATACGCGGCTTGGGCTTCTTGGCTCATTCAGCCTGGACGTCGGCACCAAGTCGGTACGTCTGCCGCTCAACGCCCAGCGACTGGTGTGTTTCCTCGCGCTCAACGACGGCGAACTGCTCCGCTAGCACGTCGCCGGCTCGCTATGGGGCGATGCGACGGAACGCCATGCCGCGGGCAGTCTCCG
>JBKJXT010000450.1:0-2673 GCA_046716205.1 Actinomycetota bacterium | reverse complement strand
GCGTGCGCCTGCGCGGCCTGCACGAGCGCGTGGGCAGCCTGCGCATGCGCCTCGGCCGCGTCGGCATGAGCCCGTTGCAGATGGAGGATGCTGGCGTGCGAGGCGGTCAGTTCGCGGCCGAGGTCGCCTACCCGCTGCTCGGTGGCGAGCAGGCCAGCGGCCAGCGCGTCGCGGTCCCGCTGCTGGTCGACGAGCTGGCGGAACAGCGCTTCGGATCTGCCTTGATGCTCGTTCAACGCCTGCCGGAAGTCCGCCATCACGTCGTCGTTGCGCGCCGCTTCCCCGGCGAAAACGGCGCCTAGCCTCGTCAGTTGCGCGTCGAACCCCTGCGACATGGCAGCGAGAAGCTCGCCGAATCGTTGCTCGGATCGAACTCGCTCCTGCTCGATTTCGTTCGCTTGGGCCACGAACCCTTGAAGCGAGGACGCCACCGACTCCAGCACGACGCGGCTCGTCGCATCGTTTGCCTGGAGATCCTCGAGCGACTTGGCCATGACGTCCAGCGTGTTTCGAGTCGATTCATCCTGTCGCTGCCGTTCGTGCAGATTGGTGTCAAGCCGCTGCGAGTCCAGCGTTAGCCGCGAGAGTTGTTCCCGCAACCCTTCCATTCGGCCGTCGTGATCCTCGGCTCGCTCGTAAACGAACTGCGCCTGGGAACCGATCGTGTCGATGTGCTGCTCGATAGCCGACATCCAGACGTTCTGCGCCGTCCATCCGGCCGCTTTCGACGAAACCGGCTCGTCCAGAAGGTTGCGGAACAACCGGAACGTCCAGTCGTGGACCGGACGGCTCCATACCGCGAGCGCCCAGTCCTGGAACCCTTTCGCGACGCTCAGCGGACTCATGAACGGCTCGCGCAGCGGCGACGTGCGGCCGACGCGAGGCGTCGAAACCTCGCCCACGAAGATCCAGAACGCCATGAATCGGTCGCCCGGCCATGCGCAGTCGGACGCCGTGTTCGATATCGAGCCGTAGTCGAGGAGGCGTGCGCGGCCCGCGGGCATCACGATGACGTTCCAGGTTCGAACGTCCCTGTGATACAACCCCGTTCGCTCGAGCACACAAAGCTCGTCCAGCACGTTCCGGATGATCTGCCGCGCGTCGAAGGGCAGGCCCTGCTGGATCATCTCGATCAGCAGCATGCCCGGCACGCGTTCACGAACCAGCCACGCCTCGCGGTCGCTGGATCCGAACTCAAGCAACTTGGGCAGGTCAGGCAAAGCGGCGGGCGAACGTGAGAGCAGCGCGGCCTCATGCGCCAGCTCGGTCTCGTTGACCTCCGCCAGCTGCCGCTCCAGGCGAAACACCTTGGCGATCGAATCCGAATTCTCGTAGTAGCGGCGCGTCCCCTGATGGACCGAGCCGACGAGCGGATGCGAGAGGTCCTTCCACGTCCCGAACTCGGCTGCGTTACCGCCCAGAGACCAGTAGCGGTTGCTGGCGAAGAACAACGGGCGATCGACGTCGGACAGATGCGTCGGGAACCGGGCCAGCTCGTGCACGAACGCGAAGTCCCTCAACAGCGTGCGCTCGTCGACCGGCTGCACGCCCGCCCACGCAACGGGCTCCGATTGCAGCGCGAGCTCGAACACCGCGGCGCCGACCTGGCTCGAGAGCACGCCGATCCACGCGCTGATCGTCGCTTCGCCGTGCCGTTGCACGAGGTGATGGAAGACGCTAAGGCCCAGCACCAGGTCGTATGGATCGGCTTGCATCGCAGCCAGCGCCGACTCGATGGTCGACTCCGAGAACGTGACGCCGAGCTCGGGATGCTCGTCGGCAAGCGCGCGGCAAAGCGCGACGTTCTTCGGATCGATGTCGATCCCGAGAACGCTTGCCCCCATCGAGGCGAGCGACA
This sequence comes from Actinomycetota bacterium, assembly GCA_046716205.1. Lineage (GTDB taxonomy): Bacteria > Actinomycetota > AC-67 > AC-67 > AC-67 > JBKJXT01. The sequence continues at coordinate 815 of JBKJXT010000450.1, read as the reverse complement.
GGCTGAAATAGCCTTGCGCGCAACCGAGGTCCAGTACGCGCAGCCGGCGTTTCGCGAGGCCAGCCAGTTGGGTGTAGACGCGACCGATCGGAGCGAGCCGGTCTTCGGAAGTCCGGGACGCGGTCGTGGAGAGTTCCGCGTGGCCGAAGATCGGCTGATAGATTTCGTCCAGACCGGCGACCAGGCTCGCCAAACCCGACTCGCGTCCGGAGCTCACGCGTGTTGCTCGATCTGGTGAACGTCGAAGCTCGCGTCCAGGTCCACCAGCCCGGCGACTGGCGCCGTATGGCTGACAGCCAGCAGCACTGCATCGTAGCGGCGGTCGAGCGGGACCAGTTCGCCGGAAGGGGATTCCTCCGACGTTCCAACCGATAGCAAGTAACCTCCGGCGTTCAATCGGAGCGGGAACGTGAAGGAGGCGATTTGCACGGAACCCGGCCCTGCCGCGGGTGGGGCGTCTGTGGGTCGGGAGATCGACGAGTTCGTGCCGTACACGAATACGCCGTCGATGGTCTTTATGAGCAACCCGTAGACAGGACGCTCGACCGGGCGCTCGAATGCGACCTTGAACGCGATTCGCAGCGTTTCGCGGGAAGACACCGAACCACGGAAATCCATGCCGTCGACGGCCAGATCATAGTCGATGATCCGCGCACCACCGATTCCCCAGCGATGCTCCTCCTTTCGGTAGCACGTGCGCGTATGGAAACGATCGACGACGTCCGCGGCGAAGGGCAGCAGCCGGACGTCCATCTGCGCCTGGACGACGGGGGCAGGCTTGCCGCCCTTGCCGAACAGGTCATCCAGATAGCGGT
>JBKJXT010000449.1:0-6788 GCA_046716205.1 Actinomycetota bacterium | reverse complement strand
TTCGCGTCCTGCCTCGGTTCAAGTCTCGTCGTGCTGCTTGCGCTCATCCCGTTGCAAACCTCTCTCAGCGCGCAAGACAGCCCCTCGACGACGCGCGCCCGCGCTTCGCGCACAACTCCGTCTCCTGCAGCGAAGCCCGCGGGCAAGACATCGGCTCCGGCCGTCACGTCCTCCAGTGCGACCACCGCTGAGGCCGCGACACCCTCACTGTTCGGCGGCCTGGGCGCGTGGATCGACAAGTTCGATTACGACGCGCTGAACGTCAAGGCGACGGTCGCGCAGATGAAGACTGCCGGCGTTCGCACCCTGTATCTCCAAACGGGTACATCGAAGAGCCCTCGCGCGATCCATCCAGGCGTCGATAAGTGGCTCATCGCCTCGCACAACGCGGGCATCCGTGTCGTCGGCTGGTACCTGCCGTACTACAGCTCATACAGGATGGACGTGGATCGTACGGTCGCCGTCGCGCGCTACCGTGTGAGGGGGCACAGCTTCGACGGCGTCGGCGTCGACATCGAGGCAAAGGGTCCCATCTCGCACGCAACGTGGATCCGTCGCATCGGCCTGCACATGCGCGCGGTCCGCAGCAAGCTGGGTCCGAACTATCCGATCGCCTCGATCCCGCCTCCGCCGCTGCAATTGAGGCTCGCGCCGGGCACGTGGCGCGGATTCCCATGGCGCGCCATCGCGGCACCCAGCGATGCGGTCCTCCTGATGAGCTACTGGTCCGTGCGAACGGGATGCCCCGTCATCCGTCGACACTGTGCGTACAACTTCACCCGCGACAACGTTCGTCTTACACGTCGCTTGATCGGTGACCGCAACGTCGAGGTGCACGTCATCGGCGGCGTCGCCGACGGGATCACGCGGAACGAACTGGTGGCATTCGTGCAGGGCGCGATCGACGGCGGAGCTGACGGCGCGAGCATGTACGACGTTGTCACGATGAAGCGCGGTTGGTGGCGCTCGCTGTCGCGCCTCAAGAACCTCGGCGATCCCGCGACGCCCTGACACCCTGAAGGTGTCACGCCTCCCTGCAGGGGGTACCTCTCTGGTGGAAGGAAGGGAGGAACCATGGCAGAGGTACAGACATCCATCGATCTCGACATGCCGGTATCCACCGTCTACAACCAGTGGACGCAGTTCGAGGATTTCCCGCGTTTCCTGGAAGGTGTGGAGGCGGTAACGCAGCTGAGCGATTCGCGGCTGCATTGGGTGGCCAAGATCGCCGGCGTGAAGCGCGAATGGGACGCCAAGATCACGACCCAGGAGCCCGACCGTTGCATCGCGTGGCAGAGCCTCGACGGCGCAAACAACGCCGGCGTGGTGATGTTCGACTCTCTGGATCCGATGCGCACACGAGTGACGTTGCGTCTCGAGTTCGACCCGGAGGGCTTCGTCGAGAAGGCCGGTGACGCGCTCGGGATCTGGCAGCGCCGCGTCGACGGCGACATGGAACGCTTCAAGGAGTTCATCGAGGAGCGCGGCGTGGAGTCGGGCGAGTGGCGCGGCAAGATCGAAGGTGGCCGTGTCATAGAGCTGGACGAGAAGAAAGTGTCGCTCGATCCCAACCTGGGCACCAAGCACGCCGGATATCCCACCGGAACCGGCGGTGGCTCCTCGCCGACGTATCCCGATCGCTGAGCGAGGACGATAGTTGAGGGCCCGCGGTTCCCCGCGGGCCCTCTGTCTGTCTGGTCGTGCATCCACTCAGCGTGGGACTACCGTTTCTTCCGGCGTTGACTGGGCGGTTCTGCGGGCTCGGTCACCGATGTGCTTGACGGCGCAGGCTCGTCGTCTTTCTCGTCGGTGACCACACGGGGACGGGAAGAACAATCCCTCGTCGGGACGAGCGGCTCGGCAAGCTCTACCAGTTCGCCGCCGTCGTCGGCGAGGCAGCTTCCTCCGTCGCCGACCCTGACCTTCACCATGCCGCCGGGGATGGGGAAGTCCCGCTCGGCCTTGCCGCGCAACGCCTCTCCCATGAAGTTCCGCCAGATCTGCGCGGGGAACGTTCCGCCGACGACGCGGATGCCGTGAACGTTCCTCATGGGTTTCGGCCGCGGGTATCCGACCCATACCGCGGTGACCAGGTCGGGCGTGTAGCCAACGAGCCACGCGTCCTTGTTCTCTTCGGTCGTTCCCGTCTTGCCGGCCATCGGACGGCCGATGTTGGCGGGGCGCGCGGTCCCGTTGCGCGCCACGTCGCGCAGGACGTCTGTCACCTGGTACGCGGTAGACGGGTCCATCGCTTGCGTCGGCTCGAGCGAGCGATCGTCCACGAGGGTGCTTCCGTTGCGAGCGCGGACGTGGGCGACGCCATGCGGGGGATACAGCTTGCCGTTGGATGCGAACGTGGCATACGCCGATGCCATCTGCAAAGGCGAGACGCCGATGCGGAGCGCACCGAGTGCGATCGAGTGGAACGGATCCAGGGGCGAGGTGATGCCTACCCGATGCGCCAGTTTCACGACGTTTCGTGGCCCGACGTCGACGACGAGGCGCGCGTACACGCCGTTCACGGATCGTTCCATCCCGCGGCGTAGCGTCATCATCCCGTAGCCGCGGCCGTCGTAATTGTTCACGGGCCAGCGAGACCCGTCGGGGAGGGTAAGGACGGTCGGGCTCGACGCGTACCGCGTCTCGGTCTGTATCCCAGACTCCAACGCCGCGGCGAGGACGAGTGGCTTGAAGGCGCTCCCGGGCTGTCTCATCGCCTGCGTCGCGGCGTTGAACTGCGAACGATCGAAGCTGCGTCCACCCACCATCGCCTTCACGGCGCCGGTGTTCGGATCGATCGCCACGAGCGCGGCCTCGGGATCGCCGGGGCGGTCCAATGCGTCCGCGACCGCCTCTTCGGCAGCTTCTTGCATCCGCATGTCGAGCGTGGTCCGAACCTTCAGTCCTCCCGTGAGCAACAGCCGCTCGCGTTCCTCGCGAGTCGGTCCGTAGGCCCGATCGCGCAGGATCTGGTCCTGTACCCAGTTGACGAAGTACGGCGCGCGGAGGATCCGCAGCTGCGGAGGTTTCTTCGGCACGCCCAGCGGCTTGCGTTGCGCTGAGGTGCGCTGAGCCTGGGTGATCATCTGCAGCTCGGCCATCCTTCGCAGCACGTAACTGCGCCGCGCCTTCGCGCCGCGTCGGTTCACGAATGGGTTCAGGACGGTCGGTGCGCGAACGAGGCCGGCGAGCAAAGCCGCTTCGTGCAGCCGTAGCTCCTTGAGCCTCTTCCCGAAGTAGGTCTCTGCCGCTGCCACGATGCCGTAGGCCTGCGCGCCGAAGTAAGCGCGGTTCAGGTACATGGCAAGTAACTCATCCTTGCCGTATCGGCGCTCCAGTCGCACCGCCGCGCGCGTTTCAGCCACCTTACGTTGCCACGTACGTGGCGCGTTGCCCCCGTACATCATCTTCGCGAGTTGCTGCGTGATCGTGCTTCCGCCTTGTTTCTTCTCGCGCGCCACGACGTCCACCAGCAAAGCGCGCATCGAAGAAACCGCGTCTACGCCTCGGTGGGAGTAGAAGCGTCCATCTTCCGCTGCGACGATGGCGTTCTTGACCAGATCCGGGATGGCGCGCGCACTCACACCAGCTCGGTTCTTCTCGAACAGGTTCGCGAGTGGCGTGCCGTCGGCTGCCACCATCGTGGATCGGAATTCTGTTGGTTGCTCCTTGAACCCGTCGGGCGCCGTCATGCACCCAGGAAGCACAAGGCAGACCGCGAGCGGCAGGAGCGTTCGTCCGGGCCGCTTCATCTCTTCGGAGTAGGTTCCCGCTGCAAGACCCGTGCAAACTCGTTTCGCCGCGGAACAGCGAGGGCATGTCATCGGGTGATGGCACGTCGCGCGATCTGGACCGGAACGATCTCCTTCGGGCTCGTGACGATCCCTGTGCGTATGCACGTCGCCGTACAGCAACAAGATGTCCGCTTTCACATGATCGACAAGCGCTCTGGGTCACGCATAAAGAACAAACGCGTCTCGGCGAAGACTGGGCGCGAGGTTCCGAGAGAGCAGATCGCGAAGGGGTATGAGCTCGGCGGGGACCGATACGTCGTGATCGATCCCGAATCGATCCCGATCGCTACCGGGACGAGTACCGAGAACGTGTCGAGGAGCTGATCGCGAAGAAGGCTGACGGGGAGACCATCGAGATCACCGAAGAGGCAGAAGAATCCCCGAAGGTCGCAAGCCTGATCGAGGCGCTGAAGGCATCCGTCGAGAAGGGCGGTGCCGCATCGTCGTCGGGCAAGCGGAGCCAGAATCGCCGCAAGAAGTCTGCCTAAGAGGTGAGGTTGATGGAACTGTTTCTCATGTTGATCGGGCTGCCGGCCGCCGCGTGTTCGTTCTTATGGTTCACGACGTGGGCGGAACGACGAGTCGTAAACATCCCTGCGACACCTGCCGCGGTGCAAGCCGCAGGTTTCCCGACCTCGGGTTCGGGGGATACCGCAATCGACCTCGAAAGGAGGCGCCATGGCTATCCCACGTCGTGACATGGAACCCGAAGGACAGGTTCAGGATCATCAGCACGCAAACGACTCCGATATCCCCGCGACGTCCGACCGCGGCATAGACCGCACCCCGGACCGCACGGTGGACGCGACCACCAGCCGGTCGGTCGTGGCAGCCCCCTTCGGCCTCGCACAGATCTTCATGTTGTCGATCGGCATCTTCTTAACGGTCCTCGGGACCATCGGCCTTGCGCGCGCCGGGATCGACACCTGGACCACCCCCCGGATCGAGATCGGCGCATTCACGATGACGCCGCTCATGGCCGTGATCCTGCTCGGTGCCGGGATCCTATGCCTCGCAAGCGCCGCGACCCGCGGGTCCGCACGCGCGATGTCGATGTTGCTCGGCCCCGTCATGGTGGCCGGCGGCCTGATCTTGCTGCTGCAGCCGTTCGCCGATCTCGGCGCGAACCGAGCGATGGCGATCCTGCTGATGGCGTGTGGCGTCGGCGCGATCATCGGCGCGATGGCGACGCCCACGATTGCGTTCAGCTCCGAAACACGCCGCACAGAAACGATCTGACGAGCAACCCCAAAGAGCCGGTCGGCGTCCCCGTTCGCCGGCCGGCTCTCTCTCTGTTCACTTTCAGCGCGCGGCCTCTGCGCCGAACGCCTGCTGTCGCTAAGAGAGCCAGCCGCACGGTGACCCACTTGCGTTATCCACCGCGCTCGATGGGGTATGTGTATCGGCACTGAAAAAGGAGAGTGAGATCATGCGCGGTTCTTCCTCACGTCGCTGCGCCGTTCTGTTCGCGTTGGTTTCGAGCTTGGTCTTGGTCCTAGGTGCGGGAACAGCCGTAGGAGGGCCGGGCTCCACACAAGGCAGTTCGTCGGTCGGCGAATCGCGGCACCCGTCTGGCAAGGACCGGACCGTCGAGAAGGGCGGCTCGGGTACCCAAGGCAAGTCCACCAGCGATCCCGATGGTGCCTCCAACGGCGGCGCGGACAAGCCTGGTGGTAGCGGAGGCGTCTACTCCGGCGATCAGGATGGCAACAACGGATGCGGTAACGACCAGGACTTCGAAGATGACAACAATGGCAATTGCGGCCGGCCTGCCGGTGTCGGTGGCGGGAACACCCCCGATGTGGAAGGCGACATCGAAGAAGACGACGACGACGACGAAGAGCAGAACGATGACGGTGACCAAGACGCGGACGACGAAGGCGGCGCGGTCGGAAGTAACAGGGCAGGGTCAAGCGGTGGCGCGAGGGTCCTCGGGACCAGGTTCACCCGCGGAAGCACAGCGGAAGGTGCGGTCGCCGGCGTCACGCTTACCCGGACCGGTACGAACCTCGATCGCCTCGTGATGTTTGCGTCGATCTTGTTGCTGTTCGGCGCGCTGCTGAGGCTTGCCGATCGGGCGAGGCGTCTCGGATCGCGGTGACCTGAAGGATAGGAAAAGAGAGCGGCCGCGATGCGGCCGCTCTCTTTCTTGGGTTATCCCCTCGTCAGGAGGCGCGTCTGCCGCGCCGGCGATCCACCGCTGCTTCGAGTTGCGCCTTGGACATCTTCGAGCGGTTCGGGATGTTCAGCGCTTGCGCTTCCTGGTAGATCTGATCGCGCGTACGTCCGCCCGAGCCTTGGTGGGAACGTAGACCACCGCGCCGGCCCGACGAGATGTCGTTGCGCGAAAGTATGGAGCCCTCCTTCGCTTCACCTGCGCGCGCACGTTCCTTGTTCACCGTACGGGCAGCGATCTCCTCAGCGGTATCTTCGTCCCGCCCGCGTTCGAGCAGCCCCTCTTTGATGTGTTGGTACTGGCGCTCGCGTTTCGGTTTCCAGCTCTTCTGCGGCATGGCCGCCTCCTGTTCGTTATTACATCCTCTTTCTCCTTCCCCGGCGAGGGGTCTGCCCAAACGAACGAGCAGTGCTTCCCTAGAGGCCATGTTTCACAGAAGGTGGCCGAGGGAAATCTATCTACGTAACCAACGAGGATCGTTGGACAGGAGGACGAGATGGCATATCCACATCACGACTCGCATACGCACGAAAGCACCACCTCCGTCGAAGAGCGTGAAGGCGCCAGCGGGATCCTCATCGCGCTGGGCGTCATCCTCTTGGTGGGTCTGCTCGTGTGGCTGTTCGCATTCAGTGGAGTGGTCTTCGATCGCGGTGGCGACACCGGCGACACCACGCGTATCCAGATCGAGGATCAGAACAACGCTCCGGGCGACACGACGACCAACGACACGACGACCAACGACACGACCACGGATGGCACAACCACAGATACGGAGCCTGCTCCCGTAGGGTCGTAGCGACCTGAGGGGACCGGGC